>JAYVFX010000996.1:0-10685 GCA_043772795.1 Deltaproteobacteria bacterium | reverse complement strand
CTGAGGCCGCCACCGACCTCTCGCGCTGTTCTGGCTTCAAGGGACCGAAAGTCAATGGACACGTAACACCGGCCACACTGTTCCGCGGGCCGACCTCCGGCGATCTGATCGGGCCGTATCTCTCCCAGTTTCTCTGGCTTGATGTGTACCAGGGGTCGATGACGCTCACCCAGCGAAATCGGGTGCCGGTGGCCAATGATGATTACATGCGCACCTACCCGGAGTGGCTCAATATCCAACGCGGGTTAGCGTCAGCACGTGCGACGGTCCTCGACCAGACGCCCCGCTACCTGCGGAACAATCGTGACTTGGGGGAATATGTCCATCGCGATTTTACTTACCAGGCCTTCCTTAATGCGTGTTTGATCTTGTTGGCGATACGCGCCCCACTGGAGGCAGAGACACCGTATTGGCGATCGCTGACCCAGGACGGATTTATTACCTTTGGGCCGCCTCATGTCCTTGATTGCGTCGCACGGGTGGCCAGCGCGGCCTTAAAGGCAAGTTGGTATCACAAATGGTTAATTCACCGTCGCCTCCGCCCTGAAGCGTTCGGCGGACGGGTGCACAATCACCTAACAGGGGCGGTCCACTATCCCATTCACGCTGACCTGCTCAATGCGGCTGCGCCACACGCCGTGTTTCGCGCGACCGGGACATATTTATTACCGATGGCGTATCCAGAAGGGTGTCCGACCCATCCAGCGTATCCGGCTGGGCATGCTGCCATTGCCGGGGCGTGCGCGACGGTGTTGAAAGCCTTTTTCAACGAAGCCTTTGTTATTGCAAATCCAGTGCTCGCGAGTGCGGATGGTTTATCGTTGACGCCGTACAAAGGACCCTCACTCACCGTTGGAGGAGAACTCAATAAGCTTGCCTCGAACATTGCCCTGGCCCGGAACGCGGCGGGGGTGCACTGGCGCTCCGATGGCATTGAGGGATTGAAGCTCGGCGAGACGGTCGCTATGGGAATCCTAAGTGATCTCCGTACGACCTATCCAGAGAACTTTGGCAGTTTGCGCTTCATCAAATTCGACGGGACCAGCGCGGTGATCGGATAAATCTAGGAGTCTGAGAGTCTGAGAGTCTAAGAGTCTCGGAGTCGAAAAACGGAGAAACGGGGAAGAAGAGTCGGGGAGTCGGGGAGTCGCAGAGTCGGGGAGTCTAGAGGCGAAAAACAAAGAAGCGGGAAACGGAAGACGAATGGGCGAAGGGGGAGCGGGTGACTGGGCGAAAAGGGGAAACGGGGAAAGGGCGAAATGGAACTGAAAACCGAACCTATTCCCAGCAGAGGAGACGAAATTGTCGATATTGCTGGATGTCCTCGAAGTCCTGGCAGTTGAGCGTGACCACAGTGGCCCCGATAGAACGCGCAGTGAGTGCAATCAACACATCGAAGGAGAGTTCTTGAATTTTGCGTTTCTCATAGTCTTTTGCCGCCGCAAGCCGTGCGACGATGTCTCCACTGTCGAACCAAATCCGTTCCGTTGGTGTGTACAAACGCAGGTTGGCAGCCAGGACGAGCGCGAATTCGCGTTCGTCCGTTCTCTTGGCTCCTCGGAGGAGTTCATGGATCACTACGGAAACGCCGCGAAAGAGAAAAGGGCTCTCGGCGATTCGTTGCGTGAGACGTCCCGTACGAAAGTTTTCGATGTAAACCGACGTGTCGAGAACTGCAAGTTCAACTGTCTTGGAAGGCATCAGGTTGGCCGACTCCACTGTATTTCCGTACCACCTGTTCGTGCGCGGATTTCTCGGCGACGAAGTCCAACGCTGCCTTTAGTGTTTCGGAAGGATGGCGAGTTTTTAGATACCGACTCGCTCGGCGTAGTTGCTTTTCCTCGACCTGGGCAGTCACACTTCTTTTGGCCATCATCTCTTCTCCTCTGGGTAACGGTAGCGAGTCCTTCCGCGTCTCGCAAGGGAGAATAGACGACCTTATGACAAAGGAATCAACTTGATACCGAGACTGCACAACATCGTACCCCGCATGCTCAGCTTCCTCCGGGTGGTGACCTTGGCCGCGTCCGCAATTGCGCAGCAGCAACCGATTACCTTCTAATATTTCTATGACGAGACTGGGCAATTGCGGCAATCCGTCGTTATCCACTCAAATTGCTCGTGTATGATAGTGAGAACAACGACCCTCCACCGGGTTTGGAGTGGGGAAGGAACAGCCACGGCAGCGCGCAGCGTAGAATGACACAGCGCGTACAGCACGCCTCTACGACTCTCCTCATCTTCCGAGAGGAGCTGCTAAGTGTTAAAAAAGAGCCCATAAGAAATTGTGAGGCTGTATTTCCATGCCATCTGTTGCTCTCACGGCTGATCTCTTCATGCTTCATGCTTTTCTGCTCCTTGCTCCCTGTCCCCTTCCCCTTCGTTCCTGATCCGCAGCCCAACAGGCAGTGACTCATCGAGAATTCGTGCCTGCTCTTTCGTTTCGAGAGTGACGACCTCAAGCACTTGCTGGGCCCAACGTTCACCAGAAGGTAACGCCGCAAGCTTCTCAGCAACCTTTTGTCGGAGGTTCTCATCAAGGTCCCGACTCCGATCTCCGGTGCAGCGCGCCAATTGTACGACAGCGAACCCAAACGTCTCGGGATTTCGCCATTCGCTGCGGAGTAGTTGTTCGACCCATCGCTCTGCCACCTCGCGCCGCACAACACAATTCGCCGGTCCATGAATTAACGCGCGCGCGCCAATACGCGAAAATGCCCAGACTTCCTGATCCGAGGCTTTCCCTTTCTCCACCGTACGGAGCAGTTCTTCCCCTAATTCTGCCTTGTTGTCAGGAGTCAAACGCTCACAACTCGCCAGCACTTGCCACATCTCGCGAATCTCTTGCGGTCCGACCTTAGACTTCCCAGCTTTGATGCGGTTCTTCAGCTTGGGCAACAGCCAGGGCGCAATGTCGTTGTACAGCACTTGCTGTTGCTGACGACTGAGTCCACCAGCGACACGCCTCCACAAATTCCACCATTCAGCACGACACTGAATCGCGTTGCTCTGTACCGGCCCGCGCGGATAGAGCTTCCATAGTTGTTGCAGTCGCCACTCGTCAGTGGTGTGCCCAAATCCGGGACGCAAACAGAAACCGATCAAATTGAGCCATCGCGCCTCGTGATCAGCGCTTCGCGTGCGCGCTTTTTCACATTCCCACAGCACGTCCCATAACCGACGAATCGCACTCAGTGGCCAGCCATCCTTGTTCGTACCAAGCACCTGCTCAAGTTGACGTGTGAGGTTCTGGACGGTCACCTCTTCAGTACTGACACCCGCCCCAGCCGTAAATACGGATTGAATCAGTTGTGCAGCTTCCGCCTGGAGCACGTCGTCAATAACGTGTTCTTCACTCACTGTTCCGGGCGCAGGCACTGGAGCGACAGTTCCCTCTCCACGCAATTGAAACTGGAGTCGCCAGCGATGATTGGTTTGTCGCGCCTCACACCACAACTCCAAGGTCCCAATCTCGGTAAACCGCGCCGACACTTGCACCGGGATTTTCACGGTCCCGGCTTTCTTACCAAAACGGAGCATTGTACGAATCGCTGGGAGGGTAGCAACCTCTTCAGACGAGAGCCTCAGCACCTGCCCTGGTTGATCAGCCATCCGTGTACTTGAGGCATAAAGTGGAAAACTCACAGGTTGGTTAGCAACAACCTCAAACTCTGGCTCACTCAGGTGCACCTCCTCCCCTTCCTCCATACCATGACGAACAAGACAGAGGGCATTCACCGCATCACTGGATGGAGGTGTATCCTGTTTCTGTGCACCAACACCAATATAATACGCACGCGCGCTACCACCGCCGATGCGTACGCCTTGTCCGCGCCGCACCAGGCCGTAATACGCTGCACCGTACGCGACCGCAAGATCAAGGCTCGTACTAGTCAACACAGTCGGTCGCCAGGCCTCGTGAGGCGCAGAAAACCACTGAGAAACAATATCGACGATCCGTTCACGAATCGCGTGCGGTGTCAGCGCGCCGCCGTTAAATAAAATCGCATCTGGTCGGCCTGTCGTCTTGGCGTGTTGATGCAGAAAGAAGGCGAGATGTCGCGGGATCTCGGCGTCAGTTGCATACGGCAGTCCAAACTCTTGCAACCCGGCGCGCGAGCTGCGTCGCGGAAAATCATCGACATTGATCCTTGGAAAGAATCCCTCAAGAATTGTTCGTTCAAGTTCATCACGGCTGAGTGTATCACTAAGAGTTCCGCCAACGACAGCACTGCCACGCCCAGCCAACGTAATGGAAACGCTTTGGCGGTTGGGATCAGCAAATAGATCTTCTTTAGCGACACGACAGAGATGCGTGAGTGTACTCCAGCGCTGGGCATCAAGACGACTCCCTTTGGTCATCCGTGCTTCGACCTGACGACCGAGAGCAATGTCCATGTTGTCCCCACCCAGGAGTAAGTGGTCACCAACGGTCACCCGTTCAAGCTGAAGTTGGGTTTTTCCCTCGGTGACGGCAATCAAACTGAAATCGGTTGTGCCGCCGCCGATGTCGCAGACAAGAATAGAGTTTCCAGCCCGGAGCTGACTCTGCCAGGAATCTGTATGGGTCGCGAGCCAGGCATAGAACGCGGCTTGTGGTTCTTCTAGAAGCGTGACACGCATGAGTCCAGCTTGCTCAGCGGCCTGCACCGTAAGTTCTCGTGCGACCTCATCGAACGAGGCAGGTACGGTCAAAATCACCTGCTGGGTTTCTAACGCGAATTGTTTGCCCATCCGCTGATTCCACGCTTCACGAATGTGCAACAGATAACGTGCGGATACTGCTACTGGAGAGAGCTTGTTGACCTCGGGTAGTCCCCCCCAAGGAAGAATTGCCGCATTGCGATCCACTCCAGCATGAGACAGCCAAGATTTAGCGGATGACACCAATCTTCCTGGCACACGCGCCCCTTGGACACGAGCAAACTGACCAACAGCGTACTCTCGCTCTCGATCCCACGGTAACACCAGGCTCCCTGCCGGAAGATCACGGGGCCCAGGGAGGTAGAGAAATGACGGCAACATCGGCAGCGGTACCGTCACTGCTTCATTCACTAATTGAGTGATAGGAAAATGTTGTACTGCACGTGACTTCGTCGTATCGACGTAGGCAACCGCGCAGTTTGTGGTCCCGAGGTCGATACCGACGAGGTAGCGAGAAGACGCGTCAGGGGACGGCGAGTCATCGTGTTCCATCAAAGCCTACCACCATAAACATTCGAGGTTTCATATATCCTGAGCGTATGAGCGTAGCGCAAGCAAAGTCGAAGGACAAAGGAAGGGGTTAGGGATTTGGGGAAGAGCAGAACAATAAGTTCGCTATTCTTCACTGGTACTACGTACGTTGAATTCGAGTTTCCACCTGTGGGTTTCGTCACGAGAAACAGCCCACAGTTCCAAGGTTCCAACCTCGGTCAGGTGGATGCGCAAGCGCACGGGCATTGTTACTCCCTCCTGGCCGATCCATGAGAGCGTCGTTTCCATCGGCGTCAGTTCTTCAATGTCGTCCCCCGGCTCTTCAATGAACGTTCCCACTTGATCTATGCGTCGAGTAGTCGATCCGAGAAAACGAAATTGAGCGGGTTCGCCGACGACGAGACCAAACTCCTGGCCGGGAATATCGCTCTCGGTTCCTTCCTCCATCCCAAAGGGAGCAACGCACAGAGCTTTGAGTGGAGCTGCCATACCCGGTACTGCTGGCATCGAGGTTTCAATGCCGATGTAATAAGACCGTGCGGCACCGCCATGGATACGGACACCTTTGCCCCGCCGTGCCAGACCGTAGTACGCAGCACCGCGTGCAACGGCATGATCCAGATTGGTTCCCTCCAACATCCGCAGTGCTGAGCTTCCTTCCTGAGAAAGCCATCCATTCAGCACGTCAACAAGGCGCTGACGTAGCAGCGTGGCTTTCATCACACCGCCATTAAAGAGGATCGCGGTGGGGTGAACAAAGGTCTGCGCTTCACTCGCAGTTTCTTTCTGTCGAGTCAAAAACTTGGCGAGGTGGCGAGTGACCGCGGGATCGGCAGCATACGGAAGACCCATCTCCTGTAAACCGACGCGCCTGCCGGATTTCGGCATTTCGTTTGCCTCACAGCGCGGGAAAAAGCCGTCAACCAGCGTCGTTTCGACTTCATCGTACGCGAGATCAGTTTTGATCGCTCCACCAATCACACTGCTGCCACGGCCAAGAATCGCAATCGGTTGTTTTTTTGTCGTACCGGATTGAAGGAGATTTTCTTTGGCGACGCGGCAGTTCTGCCACAAACCACGCATCTGACCGGCATCAAGCTTGGTGCCTTTCGCTGACAGCTTTTGCTGGACCGCATACGCCAACGCGAGATCCATGTTGTCGCCACCAAGCAGGATGTGCTCCCCCACCGCAATACGCTTGAGTTCCAATTCTCCACCTTCGTCGGAAACTGCAATCAAACTGAAGTCCGTGGTCCCACCCCCAATGTCACTGACAAGAATCACGTCGCCGACCTTCACCTGCTTCCGCCAGCCATCTCCTGCAGTTTCGATCCATGAATAGAAAGCCGCCTGCGGTTCCTCTAACAGTCGCACCGCGGGAAGCCCAGCTCGTTCGGCAGCTTGTACAGTCAACTCACGCGCCGCCGCATCAAACGAGGCTGGCACGGTGAGAAAAACCTCTTGGTTCTCTAATGCCAGCTCGGAATTGTCGCGCGCTACGGTCGAGTTCCACGCCGAGCGGACGTGCGAGAGAAATTGTGCTGACACTTCCAGCGGTGACATCTTCTTTACGTCCTCGCTTCCACCCCAAGGGAGAATCGGAGCGGTACGGTCAACGCCGACATGACAGAGCCACGATTTCGCTGATGAGATCAGCCGTCCTGGGACTTCAGCGCCACGGGTCCGTGCGAGCATTCCCACTACGAACGGCAACTCTTCAGTCCACGGCAAGTTCAAACTCCCGGCTGGAAATTCACGTGATGCGGGAAGATACAGAAACGACGGCAACAGATCCCGATCTTCGACGTTCCCTGGGGTCACAAGCTGTGGGATATGAAAAAGTTGAATCGGTGGATTGTCAGTATCAAAAGTTTGGGTATCAACATAAGCAACAACACAGTTGGTGGTGCCAAGGTCGATGCCAACGATATAACGAGAAGAAAGCATAATTAAGAGTTAAAAGTTGCGAGTTGAGAGTTAAGAATTGATGAAGAGTAAATGCATTTCTTTTTCATTTGTCACTCTTCACTTTTCACTGCTTATGAGATTTCCACTTCCGCCGGAGCAACTATCTTGGCGTCTTGTCCGGCAGGTTGTGCGGGAAGCTTCACCTGTTTTGCTCGCCAACCAGCATGGCGTAGCGTGCCACGAAATGGCGGTTCACCAGTCACATTGCCAGTTAAACGAATCGTAGACGGATCAAAGTCTGCAGGAACAGTCACTTCATCACCTTCATTGCCGCTGAGTACTGGTTCTAATGTCATATGTTCGGACAAAATCTGCCGGCAACCTTCGTGGATCGCCCGCACCGCTGCTCCGATTTGTCCATCATCATATGACTGAATATCTTCACGGAGAAAGTCAACCAAGCGTCCGTCACGTTGCAACAAACCAAGGAATTGTACGGCCGCGTCGGTTGTCGGTTTGGGTGGTGGCACAGCTTTCTTGGGCTCGGCTGTTGCCTGTGCTGGTTTCTCTTCTTGGGTAACCTCTCCGCCAGTGACAAGATTCGGCAGGGTTAACAACAAAAGCAGGCCAGCGAGAAGTGGAGCACCAACAAAGTAATACAAGTAGTTAACACAAGGCGCGACATCAACTCCGTATCCAGCGGTATCCGAAATTGGGCAACCCCCAAATGGCGCTTGAGTCAGAACATAATAATTCCCTGCCGCAAGTGCTCCCAGAAGAAGCACGATGAGGATCAACGCAAACGGTTTTAACTTTGGTCGCATAGAACATCTGGCGGGCAAAGCCCGCCCTACTCTTTCTTTTTACCCCTACAGCCTTAAGCCTTAGGCCTAAAGCCTATTGTGGCGGTCACTATAGGATGAAGCGCAAGCGATTTCCAGCGGAGGGCAGTCAAGAAAAAACGAGCATGGACTACGCCGCGGCACGTCGGAGTCGATCCATAATCGCTCGACCAAGCCCCTGCTCGGGTACAGACTCGGCTACTACCCGCTCAAGTCCGACGTCGTCAAGCCGACGTAAGGCGGCAAATAAATTTGCCGCAGCGTCAACCAAGTTCCCATCCCGTGACAGGTATTCAACTGCCGCATACCCTTCAGCAGGTCGTGGCTTCAGTAAAAGCAGACCAACACGTTGGCCGTGCGGCGGTCGTACCAGCGCTTCACCTGGAGCAATTAACACCAGCGGCACTCGCGGAGCATAGTGCGAAGGCAAGGTCCCAGGTGAGCGTGGATCAGAGTGACCGAAAAATCCAACCTGTACCGGACCGATGACTTCTTCAATATCCTCAAGCGGCACACCACCTGGCCGCAGAATCACTGCTTGTTCTTCAATCAACGCGCAGACCGTCGATTCAACGCCAACCACACAGGGACCACCATCGAGGATGAGCCCAACCGCTCCGCCCAACATATCCTGGACATGCATAGCAGTCGTCGGACTGACATAGCCAAACGGATTCGCACTCGGTGCGGCGATTGGCAGCCCTGTTTCTCGTAACAGCGCAAGAGCAACCGGATGAGCAGGCACACGCAGAGCAACCGTATCGAATCCTGCCGTCACCAGATCAGGAATGATCGAGCGCTTGCGGAAGACCAACGTCAGCGGTCCAGGCCAGAACCGATCCATGAGGGCGACTGCTCGTTGGTCAATCGCGGTCACATACTGCGATACGGCTTCTTTATCAGCCAGGTGTACGATCAGCGGATCAAAGAGTGGGCGGTTTTTGACCGCGAAGATTTGCGCTACCGCACGTTCGTTCAACGCATTGGCGCCAAGGCCATAGACCGTTTCGGTGGGAAAGGCGACCAGCTCGCCGATCCGGAGCTTTTCTGCCGCAGTACGAATGGCCTGCGGATCGGAACCGTTGAGGATTTTTGCCATAGGTGCCAGGGGTCAGGGGTCAGGGGTCGGCCTACTTTCCTACTGGCCCCGACCCCCGAGCCCCGGCCCCATTATTTTTCCAGCGTCAGATACGTATAGCTCCCCAACGCGGCTTCATACTCCCGCATCAGCTGATTACCTAACTCCGGCTTCAAGCCTTCGCGGGTAATCCCTTCAGACACGCGGTTGCGGAATTCCGCCGTCAACTCACCCCGTTCGTAGCCGAATACTTTGAGGACACCTTCGATTTTATGACCAGGTGTGATCTTGGTAATGTGACAGTTCCCCTTGCCGTCGGCAACAACAAACACATCATGCACGTGACCGAAGAGATTATGATAATCACCCATCACATCTTGATAGGCACCAGTAAAAAATACGCCAAGATAGTACGGATCGCCGTTCAGTGCGTGCAGTTCCAACTCATCTTTGATATCGCGCAGGTCAATGAAGTTATCGATCTTGCCATCGGAATCACACGTCAGATCGGCAAGGTAGCCTTTGCGATCCGGGGCTTCGTTGAGCCGATGGAGCGGCATGATCGGAAAGAGTTGGTCAATCGCCCAGGAGTCCGGGATCGATTGAAACACTGAGAAATTGCAGATGAACTTGCGCGATAGCATGCGCTCAACGTCCTCAAATTCTTCCGGCATGTGTTTGGCAAGTCTGGCAAACTTGATTGCACGTTCGCAGACGCCCCAGAACAGTTCTTGACCAAGCCCTCGATCCTCTAACGACAAGTAGCCGAGGTTAAACAACGAAAACATTTCATCGCGACGTTCGACCACATCGTGGTAGTATTCGCGATAATTCTTGCCATTGATGCTGGCATAGAGGTCATACATCTCTTGAATGACCTGTGGCTTCTTCTCGATATTCGTGACTTTGACCGGACCATTTGTCAGTGCTAATTCGTTGACCACATTAAAGATCAACACCGCATGCGGAGCGGCCACCATCCGTCCGTTCTCGGTCAGCACTATTGGCTCGCGCACATCTTCGTTGTCACAAACTTCTTTGATCGAATAGATAATGCCGTTGGCGTACTCCTGCACGGAGTAGTTCACGCTTGATTCAGAGTTGGTACGAGAACCATCGTAGTCGATGCCGAGGCCACCGCCGACGTCGAGATAATCCAAATTGGGGCAATGTTTGCGCAGTTTCGCATACGTGCGCGCTGCTTCTTTCACCGCTTCACGAATGCGCTTGATATCCGTCACTTGTGACCCAATGTGAAAATGGAGAATCCGCAGACAGTCGACCATACGTTCATCAGAGAGAGTTTGAATGCACTTGAGGAGATCTGTCGTCGTGAACCCGAACTTAGAAAGGTCACCGCTTGATTTCTCCCATTTACCGCTGCCACGAGAAGAAAGCTTCAGGCGAAGGCCGATGAAGGGTCGTACCTTCATCTTCTTACTGAGCTCGACCAACAGACGCAGTTCAAACAAACTCTCTAAAACGATGAAGACTTTCTTGCCGATCTGTTTGCCCATCAGCGCCAGTTTCAAATAGTCTTCATCTTTAACCCCGTTGCAGATGATGGGTGCTGCCTCGCGTTTGGTCAGCGCCAGCGCCACGGTCAGCTCAGCTTTGCTTCCCACCTCAAGGCCCAAGTTATAACGATCGCCAAAGTCGAG
>JAYVFX010000995.1:0-4526 GCA_043772795.1 Deltaproteobacteria bacterium | reverse complement strand
TTGTCGATCTCCAACACTTTATCGAGATGCTTCAGGTCAATCGTCACCGTCCCGCGATACGGCCCGTCGGTAGGTGGCTCCACTCCAGCAGTGACACTCGATCCACCACCAAAAGGTGTCACCGCAGCATTGGCCTGTGAGCACCAATCAAGAAGCGCGACGACATCCACTTCAGTCTTTGGATATGCAACAACATCAGGCGGATTGGGAAACTCTCCACGTGACGCACGGAGCATATCGGGAAAGGCTTTCCCATAAGAATGTACAGCCCGATCATAGACAGCCGTCGAACAGAGGTGAGCCAAAGACGACGGCGGTGTGACTCGTGGTGAACGCATCACCAGGTCCTCGACCTTCGGAGTCTTATGGATGGTAAGCTCACCGCAGCCAAGACTGGTCGCGATGCCTTTAGCAATCGCCTTTTGTTGTTCAGCGGTCGGTTGTTGATCTTCGTATCCCCAACCCCATGCACACAAACGGCGTTCAGTCATACTCTTTCCTTTCTTTGTAGCGTGCGCCATGCGCACAACAATAACTGCTATTATCGTCGTGGATCAGCAGCACCGGCCTGTCGCAACACCTCAACTACGGCAGTGCGCTTGTAGAGCGTAGCCCGCGTCAACGGCGTCGTGCCACTTTTATTCTGCGCATTGACATCCGCACCACCGGCAATTAAGGCTTTCACGGCTTCCACTTGGCCCTCATTTGCCGCCCAGGTGAGCGCTGTATTTCTCTCTCCGTCTCTGGCATTCACGTCAGCCCCACCATCGAGCAACGCCTGGACCACCGCAGTGTGGCCCTTCTCTGCCGCAAACATCAGCGCGGTCCACTTGCTATCACCAGGTGTATTGGGGTCCATACCCGCAGCGAGGAAATGTTCGACAGCAGCGGCATTGCCTTTCGTGGCGCTATCAAAAAACACCTTTGCTTCATAGGTCAATCCCAATGTCTCAAGCTGTTTGCGCGCTTCCTCCGGAGTCTCCTTCGGTAGGGCATGCGGTTTCGCTGTGGTAGATCCGGAGTCTGGCTCCGGATCTGGGAAAGGCGCAGCAGTCGTTCGTGAGGGCGTCGATGCCACAGGGGTCTCTCGTTTGACCTCTTGTGCTGGTCCCTGAGAACCGGAATCGCACGCTGCGATAAAACTCACCGTTACTACGAGTACTCTCGCGAGCGAAAAACGCTTCATCCTGAGCCTCCTTTTAACATCATAGGAACTTATCACAGCATTCTGAGGCAGTGTGTCTTGATCCCAACGTTTTTCCAACCCCCAATCTCTGACCCCCGACCCCTGTTTTCAGTACTTCCCAAACGGCGGCGCGGCAATTGTCGTTTGTAGTTCAATCAGATGCATCTCTCCGCTTGCTAATGCGTTCTCTAACGCTTTACCAAGTCCCTCTGGTGAGTTGACACGCGTCGCTGCAACACCAAACGAGTTAGCAAATGCGACGAAGTCCGGATTGGTCAGCTTTGCCTCATACTCTTCCTGAAAAGCCGTGCGTTGTAGATAGCCGATCACACCGTAGGCGTTGTCGTTCACCACAATCATGGGAAAACCAATCTTGTGACGAACGCACGTCGCCAACTCCTGCGCGGTGTACAGAAAACCACCATCACCAATGATGCCAACAACCGGTTTTGTGGGCCGTGCGACCTTAGCGCCAATCGCAGCAGGAAAGCTGAAACCCAAGAGTCCTGAGCCTTTTGCAGCGATGATGCCGTTGGGTTGGTAGGATGGATAGAAATACTCTGCCCAATAGGCAAGCTGGGTATTATCACCCACGATCATACTATCGCGCGGGAGAATCTGGCGAATGGTGTCAAGATAACGAACCTCGTGCAAGTCTTTCCGTACCTGCGCTAATTCTGCATCTGTTTGTTTGCGCCACTCCGCAACGCGCTCTTGTCGCTGTCCGGCATAGGGCTCGCCTTCAAGCTGACGACGCAGCTCGGTCGTAATAGCTCGAATATCACCAACGAGTGGCACGTCGGTCGGGAAATTTTTACCGATCCATCGCTCATCCCAATCAACGTGAATGACGTGCTCAGGCAGTGCGAGACCGCGGCGCTTGGCATCAACTTCTCGTAGACGCGTACCGATCACTAAAGCAACATCACAGTTTGGCACGATATCTTTCACCACCATGCGCCGAGCAACATTACCAAACGATAAGGGATGATCTTCCGCTACTACACCCTTTGCCGATGTACTACCCACTACCGGAGCTGACAATGCTTCGGCTAACGCGGTGATGTCCGCCGCAAGATTTGCGCGTGCAGCATCCGTCCCGATCACAATCACCGGCTGTTTCGCCCGCCGCAGTAACGTCACCGCTTCATCAATACGTGAGGGCAACGCAACCGCTTGTCCGTCCCGCTGGGACACTGGAGAGACGGTCACTTCGTTTCCCCATAGGTCATGCGGTACCTCCATGTAGACCGGACCAGGTCGATTACTGCGAGTGAGATTGAGTGCCTTCTTCATCGTTGCGTACGGATCGTCACTCGCGCGTAAGGAGAACGTGTTTTTCGTCACGGTACGAAAGAGCGAGGTCTGCTCTTCAAGTTCATGCAGTACGCCTAGCCCTTTACCGATCTTGGCCGCATCAATGTTCGACGTCATCATCAGCACCGGCGAACAGCTACCCCAAGCTTCTTGCAACGCTGAGAGCGTGAAGCCCGCACCCGGTCCGGTTGACGAGATAATCACCCCAATACCGCCGCTGGCGCGCGCGTAGCCGTCAGCCATGTGGGTCGCTGCCGCTTCATGGCGACAGACGATATGGCGGAACGATCCATCGCGACGGATGGCATCATACAGGCCGATATTATGAATACTGGGAATGCCGAAAATGGTTGTGATCCCGGCTTCCTTTAGTGCTTGCACGATCGCTTCTGACGTACGTGGCATACTCGCTCCCTTCGGTCGCGGGGGGAAATGGGTCAATGGGGAAACGGGTAAAAGGGAAAACGAAAGACTCTAGAGAGTCTTCAATCTTCTCTTGAAAGTTCTCCTTTTCGCCTCTTCCCCTTTTCGCCATTTCGCCCTTCTTATTTCGCTGGCCGACGCTAGCACACCGCAGGACGAATGCCAAAGAGGGCGCACCATCTTGGCAAACGTTAAGATTTACACCACAGTACGAAGTGTAGGGTAGGCTTTGCCTGCCAAGCGTCTGATAAGGAGGATTCCATGAAAGTCTATGAAATTCGTGATTCATTCGGCATCGATAACCTCAAACTCTCCGACAGACCTGACCCGACTCCAGGCCATGGCCAAATCGTCATCCGCGTGAAAGCCTCGTCACTAAACTATCGTGACTTCATGACTGTCAAAAACGGCGGCGCACTTGGCATCCAAGGACCACGAATTCCGTGCTCTGATGGTGCTGGTGAAGTGATCAAAGTGGGGCCAGGTGTCACGCGCGTGAAGGTAGGTGACCGTGTTGCCAGTATTTTCTTTCAGAACTGGCTTGCTGGGGATATACAAGCCCATCATTTTTCTTCCGCACTGGGAGGTCCGATTGATGGCATGCTCGCCGAACAAGTGGTGCTAAGTGAAGATGGAGTTGTACAGATTCCTGACTATATGACGTATGAAGATGCAGCCACCCTCCCCTGTGCAGCGGTCACAGCGTGGCAAGACTTGTTCCCGAAAGGTCCAATTAAAGCGGGAGATACGGTCTTGGTCCAAGGCACCGGTGGAGTATCGATCTTTACATTGCAGTTCTCAGTCATGGCTGGCGCACGAGTGATTATCACATCAAGTAGCGATGAGAAGTTAGCCCGCGCCAAGCAACTCGGAGCCTGGGCAACGATCAATTACAAAACCACACCCGATTGGGATAAAGAGGTGTTACGCCTCACAGATGGTGTTGGTGTCGATCACATTTCTGAGGTCGGTGGTCCGGGTACGTTGGAAAAATCGTTTCGTGCCGTCCGTGTGGGCGGCTCAGTCGGCCTGATTGGTGTTCTCACTGGCTTCAGTGGACAGATTGATCCCATGCCAGTGTTACGGAAAGGCATTCGCTTGCAAGGAGTCTACGTCGGCTCACGCGAGATGTTCGAAGACATGAACCGCGCCATGGCGATCCACAAGACCAAGCCGGTCATCGATCGCGTGTTTCCGTTTAGTCAAGCACGCGACGCGCTCAAGCTCATGGAAAGCGCTGCGCATTTCGGCAAGATTGTCATTGCGGTGTGATGGTATGCCGCCTTCCGTTGGTCGCTCGGGTGACGGAAGGCGGAAACAGCAACACAACTCCCCGTCGCTTGCTGTGCATATCCGATTCCCCTACAGTTTTGTTGATGAGAGCAGAGTCTTCTTCAACACGTAGTACACAGAAGCCGCGCTTTCTGTGGGACTATGACTTAAACGAAGCTCAGGTCCGAGCGATTCTCGCGCAAGAGACGCTTTCACCCTTGAAGCGATGGCTGATCGAAAGGATTCTCAGCGAGTGTCGCTTTGACGAGGTTTGCAACTATCTCGACCTCAACACGATTCGCCAGAGCTTTACACAACTCCGGCTTCC
>JAYVFX010000994.1:0-11296 GCA_043772795.1 Deltaproteobacteria bacterium | reverse complement strand
TTCGAGAAACGGTTTGCCGACATGCGCATCGGTCTCGACGTGTACCCCAGCGAGTGCTGGCTGGGCGGCAAGGTCGTTCAGCTGCGCGCGCAGCTTGAGGACGACTTCCTCGAGCATGGCGTGTGCAGGAACGAAGGGAAACCGCAGCTTTTGGTAAAACGGGTAGGGCTCGACCACATGCAGAAGATACAAAGCGGCGTTTGCCTGGCGGGCAAATTGTCCAGCTACCTGGAGCGCGATGTCCCCGTCCGGGAAAAAACTGTGGCCCACGACGATGCGCTTGAGCTTGATCATGATACGGCTCCTCTGTTGTGTGACTGGGGCTGAACTGTGTGTGTATAAGAAAAGCAACTCTCGTACCAACCGGCATCTCGCCCTATTCCTGGTTTCTCGTCGACTTTTTCCTATTTGTAGGAAAATTGCAGACGGTTTGTGCAGAAGTGGGAAGGCAGAGAGCGCCGCAAGAAGTCGTCCACTAGGAATCACTCGTGGTGTCTTTCTTTCCATCACCACTCAGGAGCAAGCTCGCGGCTTGCATGACATTAGCTTCGGTCAGAAACCCAATGGGGAGTCCTTCCTCAATGACAGGAATCCCCTCGCGGTCTGACGTGGCGAAGAGTGCGGCGGCTTCCGACAGCTCGGCGTCGGGTGCGAGGACTGGGGGATGGAGGGACATAACCGCGCCCACGCGAAACTGTTCGAGCAGGTCGTTGACCTGCCGTTCATCCATTACCAACGTACTCGTTGGACAGTGTTGCCAAATATCACGTTCGTTCAGCATCCCTACGAGTTTCCCATTGTCGATGACCAAGAGTTCAGCCGCGTTCGTTGTCTGTAACAACATCCGAGCTCGCCGGACATTCTCTTTGGGACCGATGGTGGGAGGGGCGCTGGACATCCAGGCGCGAACACTTAATTGGGACATACGCGTCCTCCTTGCGGGGGATCAGCACGTCCCATGCCAGCGAGAAATGACCGGAATCGGTACACTATTGGGCAAGCATTTCGCAGAATCAGGAAGGCATTGGGTGACTCTTCGCAAGAATGGCAACGATTCGTTGTCACTCATTCTCGACTAAGGTCCAAGTCCTCAAGTTTACGATACAGCGAGGAGAGACTCAGCCCTAACGCGTCGGCGGCCCCCTTCTTATCGCCGACCAGTCTCGTGAGTATGTGTTCGATGTGGCTTTTCTCGTAGGCCTGGACCGCGTCTTTGAGATTGTCACTGAGGGAGGCCAGCAGCACTTTGTCTGGCTCGATCCCGCGCGGCAGCTCCGCCGGCGTAATCCAGTCCCCATTGCCCAGGATCATGGCGCGCTCCAGTATATTGTCGAGTTCGCGTACGTTCCCTTTCCAGGGCATCGCCATCAACAGCTTCATCGTGGTGTTGTCCACGCCTTTGTAGGACTTCTTGAGATCGTGGTTATGGCGTTCAATGAGGTACTCGACTAATAGGGGAATGTCAGTGCGGCGCTCGCGCAAGGGCGGGATGTGGAGTTCAATCACGTTCAGGCGATAGTACAGATCCTCCCGAAACCGGCCCGCTTCCACTTCTTTCGTGAGATCGCGGTTGGTCGCCGCCAGCAGGCGGATATCCGTCTTGACCGGCGTCGTCGCGCCGACAGGCAAGATCTCCTTGGCCTCAATCGCCCGTAACAACTTCGGTTGCAGCATCAGGGGCAGCTCGCCCATTTCATCGAGGAAGATCGTACCGCCGCGCGCGCGTTGAAACAGGCCTTCTTGATTCCCGACGGCTCCCGTAAACGCGCCTTTGACGTAGCCGAACAGTTGACTCTCCAGGAGACTCTCCGGGATCGCACTGGAGTTGATGGGCAGGAAGACGTGCTCCTTTTGCGTGCTGAGCGAATGCACCAGCCGGGCGACGACTTCCTTGCCGACGCCACTCTCCCCAGTAATCAGCACCGTGGCGTTAGTAGGGGCGACCTTCTTGATCAAGCCCAACAGCTCATTCATCGCCGGGCTGCGTCCCACCATGCCCTCGAAATCGAGATGATGGCTGATCTCCCGTCGCAACAGCTGCACTTCCCAGGCTTGTTGCTTATGCTCCATGAGCCGGCGGACTTTGTTAAGCACGTCTTCTAGCAAGAGGGGTTTAAGTAGATAGTCTTGTGCGCCCAGCCGGAGTGCCTCGACCACGGTTTCCACTGAGGCATAGGCGGTCATCAGCATCACCATCGTCTGGGGGTGGGTTTCGCGCGCCTGCTTGAGGACGTCGATCCCGTCGGCGCCCGGCATCTTGACGTCCGAGAGCACGATGTCCACGTCTACTTCGTCAAGGATTTTCATCGCGGCCGTGCCATCTGCCGCTTCGTACACCTGGTACCCTTCCTCCTGCAAGAGTTCTATCAGACTGCGCCGAGCGAGTCCTTCATCCTCTGCCACGAGAATCGTGCCGCGTTGTGCCATGCCGATGTCTCTCCTGCCTCTTGGTGTTACAGCAGACTATAGCCTTTCTGTCGGAGTGCGGCAGTGGCCTGGGTTGCCTCAGCACCGGCAAGGCGCAGAACATAGGCCCGTCGGTGGGAAGCCGGGTCCTCACAGGTTCCGACCGCCAGCACCGCGCATTTCGCGTCTTGAATGAGGTGGATGACCTCACCGAGATTCTCCTTGTCTTTGAGCAACAGGGTAATACGCATACTCCCCGGCGTTGACGCCCCGGTCACTTCCAGGAACACCTGAAGGATGTCACTGGTGGTCAGGATGCCGATCAGGGTCCCGTTTTCAACCACCGGAAGGCCGCTGATCTGATCGCGTAGCATCAGTTGGGTCGCTTCTTCAATGGGCAGATCCGGGGGAATCGTGAGTGGGGGTTCGGTCATCGCTGCCTGGACTTTGGTGCGTGCTTCCGCGCCCCAGTGACGACGCAGATCGCGATCAGTCAGGATACCGACCAATGTGTTCTCCTGCATGACCGGTAACCGCCGAAAGCGACCAGCAGTCATTTTGTCCTGCGCTTCGCTGAGCATGGCGTGCGGTCCGATGGTAACGGGATTGGGAGTCATACGATGACGGACAAGCATAGGAGCCTCCTTGGGATGGGTTCTCGTAGCACAAGCGGTGCCGGCGCCACGCCGGCGCCAAAGCTGAGAAACCCGTCCTTTTTTTCTCAATTTTGGGAAAATCGGACGTGCGTTTCGCAGAAATGGGAAATCACCATTCGAGAACAGCACCGAGAAAACGGACACCTTGTTTACGCCATATTATTTCCGGGCTCTTGTGACTACCGGCCAGGAGCTCGCAACTTGCCTTGGCCTTCTTGAGTAGCTGTTAAAACCCGAATCGTACCATCTCCGGATGCGCCTCGGCGTAGGCACGACCAAATTCGAGCTGCGCTGCACTCTGGGCGTGAATCTCGAATAGCGGCTCGCCCCTGCTCACTACATCGCCAACGGTTTTGCACAGGCGCACACCGGCCGCGACATTCGCAGGTGCCCCGGCACGCTTGGCTACGCGGGCAATCTCCCAACAGTCGATCTCACGCATACGGCCGTCAGCGGGTGATTCGATAACGTATTGATAGGGTGCGGCGGGTGGAAGTTCTCGTTGGCCTTGGACGACACGAATTCGTTCGAACATGCGGGCGGCAGCGCCGGAGTCCAGCGTTTGCTGTGCCGTCCGATAACCATTGTTGGGCGTAACGACGGCCATACTCTCCAGAATCCGGGCGGTGAGATAGAGCGACTTCTCGCGCAGATCGACCGGAGCCGTCTGCTCGCAGTTGAGCACAGACAGAACATCGATCGCTTCCAGTCGTGGGCCAATCCCCCAGCCGATCGGTCCGCGGGCTTCGGTCACTACCACCTCGACGTGCAGATCAATCTGCCGCGCGACGGCGTGAAAGAGGCTGCCCAGTTGCTCCGCTGCGGCGAGCGAACGCACCTTGGCGGTCGTTCCCACGGGAATGTCGATGAGGACATGCGTCGCGCCGACGGTCTTCTTCTTCGCCAAGATGGATGCGACCATCTGTGCCTCGGTGTCGAGCTCCATCGGACGCTCGACGGTAATGAGAATGTCATCTGCTGGTGCGAGTTCGAGCGCGCCACCCCACGCGAGGCAGGCACCGATTTCCTTCACGACCTGCTGGAGCCGTTGGGGAGGTAACGCCACTTCCGCCAGCGTATTCATCGTGTCGGCTGTGCCTGCCGGGCTGGTGATCGCGCGTGACGAAGTTTTGGGAATAATCACGCCGAGTGCTGCGAGAATCGGCACGACGATCATGGTCGTGCGATTGCCAGGGATACCACCGACGCAGTGTTTGTCAGCAATAGCACCATCACCAAAATCGAGCCGGGCGCCAGCCGCAATCATCGCGCGGGTATAATCGACCAACTCCTCCAGATCGAGGGTTTTGAGTGCGCAGGCGAGCACGAACATCGACAACTCCACCTTGGAGTAGCGATGCTGCACGACATCCGTCAGGATGGCGTCAAACGCTGCGCGATCAAGGCGCTGGCCGTGCAGCTTGTTGCGGACCAGATCCACGCTCCGTGGGGCAGGTGCAATCGTGGCGTTGACACCGGTCCCTTCGGGGAGACCCAAGTCACGATAGGTGTCTTCGGAGAGGCCGATCTCGTCGGCCCTAATGAGGGTATCCCCACAGAAGTTCAGGATACCGATGACCTCCCGCGTCTCGCCGGTCGTTGGATTGGTACCGAAGATGTGCACACGATCCAACGGATTAAAGCCAAGATTGCCAGTGCGTACCGCCGATTCATGGATGAAAATTACGTGTTCACGCAGGGTGTCAATGCGCAGGTATTTCACATGAAACATATCGAGATCGTGTCCGTGTCTTTGTTAATGTTTTTCATCAGCACACGTCCTTTACGGTTTTCGCTAGAAGAGATGCGACAGCGATCGCGTTGGTGGGATGGGGAATGGTGTCACAGGAGACCAAGCGGCGGATGCCCGCCCGCGCAATACGTGCCTGTGCACCCGGTGCAAAAATCGCGTGGACGACCACCGCATCGACGGTCGAGAAACCGGCACGTCGCAAGGCGCGCGCAGCGGCACTCAGCGTGGCGCCGCTGCTGGCAATATCATCCACCAGCACGGCACGGGTCGCGGTGGGCAGCGCCGAAAAATAAATCTCGACACGGCGGTCGCCGAGGCGGTTTTTCTTTCCTACAACCCACGGGCACTCTGCCGCACGGGCGATTGATCGGATCCACGGCTCGGACTCAGCGTCCGGGCCGACAAGAAGTACATGCGAGCCCGTTTGCTGTACCCAGCGCGCAATGGCTGGGGCGGCAGAGTGCGACTTCGCCCGCGGGGAAATCACGTCACTGAGTCGCATAGTGCGATGCAGATGCGCTTCGAGCGTGAGGACGCGATCGAACGCGCGATGGAGACAATCGCCGATTACGTATTGTGAGATTGGTTCGCCCGGCGCAAATACCGCGTCTTGACGCATGTAGGGCAGGTACGGTGCCACGAGGGTCACCCTGTGCGCGCCCGCGCGTCGCAGTGCATCGGCAGCCAGCAAGGTCTCTACCAGTTTCGTGTTCGGATGATGGAGAGAGCGTACGAGTATCGCATGCCGTCCAGGAGGAGTATGCACGCGTACCAGCGTTTCTCCATCGGGAAAGTGATGCAGTGCGACCGGCTTCTGCGCGAGCCTGGCGGCGTCAGCGAACTGCTTCCCGAAGGTCTCACTATCCGGGAATACATGCACGAGGGTCTTCGTGTCTGCTCCGTACGTTACCTGGCGAGCGTTGGTCTTCATACGTCTTACCGCGGGGGACTGGTTTTCGGGGGAGCGCCAGTGGTCGGCAGGACGATGTTGTCGAAGTCCTGTTTGTCCGTACCTTGTAGCGTCTCCAGATAGTCTACCAGGAAACCGATGCGCCCACGGGCGACAGTCGGTTTGCTGACCGTCCCGAGCACGTCGTCTTGCAGGCGTTCCCCCCAGATCGGCATCATCCGGTTGCCATGCGCCGCAATGATTTCGTCCCCGCCAATAATGCGTCCGAGCATCTCCCGTGGAAAGTCCCCCTGACTTCGTACCGCAATGGTTCTGAGATCCGTCGGTTTGACCGTGAGCACTGCTGCCAGCGGTCCGTTGCCATTCCCGCGTTCCCCATGACAACTGGCGCAATGGTGTCGATACAGCGTGGCGCCATAGTTAGGGTCCTGTGCCCACGCGGTGAACGTACCATTCATGATCGCAAGAAAAACAATCGACATGATCCATCTGATGTTCACTGGTGATGTTCCTTTCGTTCCTCGGCCTGTTCCTGGCGGTCAGGACGCCCTTGTCGGTTTGTATCGTCACAAGAAGCGTGCCGTTTGAGTCCGCGCCTTTTGGCAGCGGTATTCTCGTTTGTGCGAAACACAACGGACGGCCTGCGCATCAATGAGAACTTTCCTCCCAGACCTTGCCGTGCGTTGTGGCATCCACATTGCTGAAAGCGAGAGATAGGTAAGAAAGGACTAAGAAAGGACTAAGAAAGGATGAACACAACACGGTCTACACAGCGAGCCCCTCCAGCATGGGCTGCCCAAAGAGGTGCCCACGACAAGCGGCCCGATAAGAAGAGAAGGCTTAGTATGCAGCTCTGCAAGAGGGAAGGACATATGATGTGGTCGAAGAGATCGATAGCAATACTCATGGTCGGATTAGTGTGGGGAAGAGCAGCGGTGACAGAGGCCCAGGAACAGGAAATCGCGGCGGCTGGGAAACCGGCCTACGAGCAACACTGTGCGGCCTGCCACGGCCGCGAAGCGAAGGGGGACGGCCCGACAATGAACCTGCTCACCGTCAAACCTGCCGATTTGACACAGATCAATAAGCGGAATAACGGCACGTTTCCGTTTTGGAAAACGTATCGTGTGGTTGACGGTCGTGAGGAGATCAAAGGCCATGGCAGTCGCGACATGCCGATCTGGGGCGCTGAGTTTCGTGCAGAAACAGCGAGTAGCATGACCGCCCAAACTCAAGTCCGCGGCAGGATCCTAGAGCTGGTGTATTATCTACAATCGATACAAGTGAAGTAGCACTGGGAGTGCCACGATACCCAATGGTTGGACGGCATACGTGGGGAGAATAGGTGGGAAGCCTGTTGCGCCGGACGGGCACGAAGCCCGTCCCACCAAGAATCCGGGTAGCGCTACGTTCGCCCGCTGAACAGCATCCACACCCCGATGGTAATAAAGCCGAGCGCCGCCACGACTTGTAGCGCGGCGGGGGAGACAAGTCGGCCAATTACTTCTCCCAGAAGCACGGCAAGCAGCGTACTCAAGACTAACGCTGCCGAGGCGGCAACAAAGACGCCCGCGCGACTGAGGTTCTGATCAGTGGCAAACAAGAGGGTGGCGAGCTGCGTCTTATCTCCGAGTTCAGCGAGAAAGACGCTGACGAAGATCGGGAGTAGGATTTTCATGCCGGAGATTTTAGTCCATTTCGACGACGAGTTTCAACATGTCGGTTTCGGTGATGATGCCGACCAGCTTTGGTCCCTCCAGCACCGGCAGACAGCCGATCTTCTTTTCCATCATGATGCGCGCCGCTTCTTTGACAGACGCGTGTGGGGCGATAGTGATGACGGGTTCGCACATCACCTCTTTGACGGCAATGCCTTCGAGGAAAGAGCGCTGGGCTTTCTCGCCATACTTCATAACTGAGCCAAGCGAGGCTTTATACAGATCCCGCTGACTCACGACACCGACCAGCTTCCCATCATCAATGACTGGGAAATGTCGGACGCGTCCGAGCGTCATGATGTCTTTGACGACCTGCAGTGAATCGTTGCGACCCAACGTTGTGACTTCTGGGGTCATAATGTCGCGTACGGTCTTTGCCATAATCAGTTCTCCTCCTGGCACCTTTGGTAGCATGATGTGTGCCGTTTGGCTGAGGTCCCAGCCGTGCGGTCGAGGATCAAGAGTTATGCAGTGGGCCTGAGGTCATGGACGCTACGTTTCTTAAATATGGGAATGTGCACCGTCCATTTTCTCATTTTTGCGAATCCTCGACGCTGCATGAACGAGTCGTGGCTTTCTCTGGTGGCATGGTTTTCGCTCTACTGTGTATATGGAGGTGCTCATGTTTCGTGTTCGTTTTCACGGTCGTGGTGGTCAGATGTGATGCTGCCTGTGTTAGTGAATCTCGACGGTTTTACACTGTCGTTTACCCGGGAACCGGTTGCTATACCCAGTGCTAATGAGGTTACAGAGTTTTTGCCCGCGTATCAGCCGCGTCATGCGTTCCTGCGCGGCGATCAACCGATGGCGCAAGGGACAGCTGTGCTCGGTGGGGCTCCGTATAGTTATTTTCGTTATCAACAGCATCTCGCACACCAGAACGTGTTGGCCGTCCATAGCGTCGTAGCTGAGGAGTTCGCTACGCGTTTTGGTCGCCGGTATGATGTTGTCGAGCCGTTTCAACTTGATGACGCTGACTATGTGTTAGTGATGTCAAACGCCATGGCAACGAAGGGGAGGGCGGCAGTGGAACGTTGGCGAAGTCAAGGGAAAAGGGTTGGCATGTTACGTTTGCGTCTGTTGCGGCCGTTTCCTGCGCACGCGATTGCCGCTGCTCTTGTCGGACGTAAAGCCGTAGGGGTGATTGATCAGAATTTGGCTCCTGGACTCGGCGGTATCACCTACCAGGAAATCGTCACTGCGCTGTACCACGAGAAAACGCGACCACCGGTCGTGAGTATCATTGGTGGTTTGGGTGGCAAGGACATTTGCGATGCAGAGTTCGATGTCGTGCTATCGGATATGGAACAGGCCGCAGCTGGCAACGCAGTCGCTGGTCCACGGTTGCTGTACACCAAAGCAGAACAGGAGCGGATGCGTACGCTGCTCCGCATTGCAGGAAAGGAGATTGTCGCGTGACGACCCCAACCAGTTCTGAATATGAAGCGATCAAGAGTCTCAAGCAAATCAACCGTGAAGAGTTTATCCTGTCCGGTACCGCCATCTGTGGCGGTTGCGGTGGACTCGAAGCCCTACGACTCGCCGCAAAGGTGATTGGGCCTAAGGTGGTGTATGTCAACGCGGCTGGGTGTTTTACCTTGCTGGCGACGTTTCCCTATACGCCGTTCAAAGGGTCGTGGCTCTATACCAGCATGGCCAGTGCGGCAGCCGGTGCCCAAGGGGTTCGTGATGCACTCGATGTGCTCATCGCGCGCGGCAAGCTCTCAGCCAGTGAGGATCTTGATGTCGTCGTGGTGGCGGGTGATGGTAGTACGTACGATATGGCGCTGTCGTCCACCTCTGGTGCGATCTTTCGTGGGTTGAACTTCTGGTACTTCTGTTACGACAACGAGTCGTACGGCAACACCGGCATGCAGATGTCGAGTGCCACGCCGTATGGCGTGCGGACGCAGACGACACCAGTTGGAGCAAAGGCACGTGCGGGGACGGAGCACGGGAAGAAAGATCTCTTTGAGATCTGGCGGGCACATCGACCGGCGTATCTGGCGACGGTGTCGCCACGCTTTCCCATTGATCTGACCAACAAGTTCCTGGAGGCCAAGCAACTGCGCGGCCCGAAGCTCTTCATTGCCCACGCGCCGTGTCCGACCGGCTGGCTCTATGAACCTGAGCTGACCGCGGATTACGCACGCTCAGCCGTGGAGACGGGCATGTTTGCCCTGAAGAAAGCGATCGACGGTGTGGTGACGCACACCTACGTCCTACGGCGTCAGGTCCCGGTCGACGACTATTTACGTGGACAGGGTCGCTACCGTCATCTCTTCGAGCCCACCCGCAACAACGAAGCCATCCAGAAGATTCAGGAGCAGGTGGACCGGTATTGGGCGGATGTACATGAGACGACCGGCGCTGCGCGATAAAGGAACGATAGAAAGAACATCTAAATCGGACCACATGACATTGGTACACTTCGTAACTTCGAGTGAGAAATCTCCCCTAGCCCCCCTTTGTCAAAGGGGGGGACAAAACGCCCCCTCTACAAAAGGGGGCCGCGCAGAGCGCGGGGGGATTTTGGTCGGCACTGTGCCACTCTCGTGTGGTCCGATTTAGCGCGCACACTTAATACACACCGTGGTATACGGAAGGGCGGCCAGACGTTCGGTCGCGATTGTATCACCACAAGTTATACAATCCCCGTATGCGCCAGCGTTGATACGCGCCAGTGCTGCCTCGATCATCTCCATCTCTGCTCGACTACTATCGTCCAATTGTTCCAATACTTGGTCATTTTCCCGCTCGCTCGCTTGTTCTTCCGAGTCGGGTGACGGCGCCGCGCGTAGGTTGTGCTGAATCTTGCCGATCCTCTGTCGCAACTCTTCGCGTTTGTGTTGTAACGCTGCACGAATATCCTCATACGTAGTCATACTGATTCCTTTATTCCTCTTACCTCCTAACCCGAGGGACGATTAGGAAGTTGCCTACTCGTGTTGGTGGTGCGATTTGGGGGACTTCATTCTTGGATAATCCCCAGGCTCAAGCTTCGGGTGCCACCTTTTCACGCTCAAAACTGGGACAACACTGTTTGGGGTCGTTGACCTTCTCCCCTATGTAACAAGACAAGCAATTCGAATGCCGAACGAAAGTTCATGGCATAGTGGTTGCTGATCAAAGCTATTCGTACGAAGCATCGCGGGATGCCGAGGAGGTTTTATGGAAGACGCGGACATCAAACAACAGTTCCATCTTTTGCAGAAACAGGTTGAGGCAGGGGTTTCATTGCTGGAAGAGACCAAGCTTAACCTTGTGTCCCAGGTGGACAGTCTCAAGATTGAAGTGGAGGTACTGAAACGCTTCATTACGCAGCATCACAGCGACTTTCCACGTCGGTATCCTGCGCTCAAAGATACTGTGACCAGAGAACTCGACCCGGAATGGAGTGAAAACTAAATCGGACCACAGAAGATTCGTACACTTTACACGACAGCCCAGCGGACGTGTCATTCTGAGCGTAGCGAAAAATCTCTCTGAGAGACCCTTCGTTGCACTCAGGGTGACAACCCTGGTGTACCAATCTTTTGTGGTTTGATTTAGCACCCGTGGGGCTGCAAGTGATTAGAACGGATTCAAGCGGGTCTACCACGAACCTTACTCTCCCTGTACTCGCTACGTTCGTGCTGCTCTCTGCCTTGACGGGCAAAGACAATTTTCAACTCGGAACTGACGTTCGGTTATGCGGATTATAGCGGTTTTCAGTTGAATGAGAAGACATAGCCAGAGTGATCAAACCACCCGCGGATGTCCTCCTGAGTAATCAACGTCAGGGCTTTCCCCAGGGCGTTGGTAAGCTTTCGCTTGGTGCGCGCCTTGCAGGAACGCAGGGTAGTCTTGATCT
>JAYVFX010000993.1:0-2109 GCA_043772795.1 Deltaproteobacteria bacterium | reverse complement strand
TGTCCATCGACACGTACATCCATCCACGTGAGTTGCTGCCCAGGCTCACCGGCTGCAAGGAGTCCATCGCTATCGAGACGAATACCGTAGCGGGTCCCTTGTGCATACCCAGTGAGTATCGCCGCAACAGCATCTTGCAATATTTTCTGGACACGTTGTGATGCTTTTCGAGGCTTGCCTTCGATCGCTTGCAAAAAGTCGTGTACGGCGATGATGTACCACAGTGAGGCATCAACCGAGTTGAACTCTGGCGTGTTGCCTTGATCAGAGAACCGATTCGGCAACATGCCTTCGGATACTGTACCCGCCCAGGCGAGGAGGATGTTGCGGGCTTCGTCGAGCCTTCCGGTCGCAAGGCAGAGTCCGCGCAGGGCAATGAACGTGTCGCGACCCCAATCGGTAAACCAGGGATACCCGGCGACCAGTGTTTTGCCAGCTCCACGCTGAACCAGGTATGAATTCGCAGCACGATGTAAACGCGAGGGAAAACGACTGCGACGGCGCTTTTCGCTTGTGCGGAGAGCTGTAAAAATTTTCTGCGCCGAGGTATCGGGCGGCAGTGCGCCATTTTCCTGGCCTGCGGCGGCAAGAATCAGTATGGCTTCTCCCTGAGACAAATCCCAACGAAAAATTCCGGGAGTTGCCAGATCTTCCGTATGGTCGAGCCCACGCGCCTGCTCTTCTGTATACGTAAAATTGCGATACCAGTCCGGTTGATGCACATACTCACCATCTGAGAGTGTAATGATCTTTGGAAGGTTAGGGTAAGGCTGCCAGACCCGCCGTTCTCCTTGGATCTCTGGATCAAAACGAAGTGCTGGGTTTTCATGATGAAGCGAATGGTAATCGCGGCCAGAGAAGAAAGGTCGAACAGACAGGGTGACTCCCTCACGTGGAGCCTGGAGTCGCCAGGCGAGGGCTACTACTGACGTGTCGTGACACGCAAACAGTTCGTGTTCAATGACGGTCTCGTCGTCGAGTCGAAAGTGCCAGCACGGCCACGGATCGGCAGTGAACGATTCTATGCGTTGTGCACCATCAGGATGGATCACATCTGGCGCGTATCGTTGTGAAGAAAGAGCGAACGTGCCGTTGGGAGTATCTACCCATGCGTCGAAGCCGTTTACCAGCACGAAGCGTCCGGTCGGGGGTGTGGTCGCGGTGAGGAGCAACGCGTGGTAGCGCCGGGTACGGATGCCACTGACTGTCCCCGACGCAAAACCACCGAGTCCATCAGCTTCAAGCCATTCAGCGTGGGGTGAATACTGTGGTTGTTCATTTTTCATAAAGGTTTTGATGCTGGGAAAGGTTATTGAGTTTCTTTAAAGAGGTCAATGTTCTGGTTCTCTGATACTTGCCGCGGAGTACCACAATATAGGCGGAATAGGATTCAGTAAGCACGATGTATAGCGTAGAAACCCACATTTCCACGGGAACTATCAAAGAGCCAATGTTCTCAAGGTAGAGACGTCCTGCCAGGGCATCTCAGCAAAGACGGTTGTGTGATGAGGGAAATCCTGACACGAGTTTCAGGAGCTACCGATATCTGCTTGAGAAGAAGTTGGATAATCTGGTTGTTGCTGTAGTATAACGTATAGCCACGAGCGGCTGCACAACGGAGAATCCTATATCGTTACAACTGTGGCGCTATTTTACACCGGAAGTATACCTCACCTTATTCTCGCCGATTCTCTACGACATGGTGGACTTCTCGAATGCGATCTACGATGCCGAGCTGAACCTCTGTTCCAGTTGAAAAATCCTACCCAATGATGAAACACCCTCCTGTTGACCCTTCCGGAGGTCCTGAACAGATTTCGGCTGACCTCGCCACTGTCGTGTCGAAGCCGTTGTTCTTTTCAACTAGAACATGGGAGAGGCTTGGCGTTCTCTGGACACTCATCATCCTCTGCTGCACTACCATGCCGTGGAGTAATTTCACGGGGCATGCGCATTGGCAAAGGGTGCTGTGGTTTCCCTTTTCCGAAGCGTGCTTAAGATGGTGGTTTATGAGTGATGTGTACGAAAACATTTTGCTCTTCTTGCCGTTAGGGTGGTGTGTCGTTCAGGCCCAACGATACCCACAGCGGAACCTGCTCAGACGAATTG
>JAYVFX010000992.1:0-2109 GCA_043772795.1 Deltaproteobacteria bacterium | reverse complement strand
CTTTGGGAGGTAAGCCAGGTCATAAGATGATGCGTATATGCGCGTTCTCCCTGGTGGGTGCGGAAAACTAACTCGCTGTCCCAGACTGCGTGGAGAGTTGTGGGGATGCCAAAGAAGGTGACCGTGACATCATTACCGCCACGATCCCTATTGTCGATACAATGAAGTGGTTGATGGGCATCGGCGACGAGGTGGACAAGAAACACGAGCGCTTCTCGCCGTAGTTCTTGACTGTGGCTGCGGTTGGCCAGAATGTCTTGGTACTTGTCAATGGCAGCAATGATACAATCACCGTTGGGACAATCGCGGTTGCTATCATAGGTAGAGGCAGTGAAGGGGATGTTCACATAGTGCCAAGGGCTCGTGTCTGGTCGTGACGTGCGCCATTCATCGGCATCAGAAGCGACCTCGACTAAAGTCTGTGAACTGAGGAGGAGGGTAATTTCCTCTTGGGTTTGTCGCGAAATGTAGTTGAGAGCTACGTTTGCGACAACACGATGAGCGAACTTGCCCCAAGCGTGCGCAGAAACGGTCGAGAACAGGCAAATACATACCGTCAGTGAGAAAATAATGCAACGTCGAGGTGCGAGGGAAAAGAGTGGCATCTGTCCTTTTTTCTGACGTTCCGAAGTCATAGAGTAGTGCAGATACATCGTGTTAGGTTGCTTGTGTGGCGGCGAGTAGTGTCGGAATGGTAGTGAGCTTCTCTCGCGGTTTCCCGACCCTTTGTCCATTGGCAATCTCAGTTTTGTCGATGTTCTGCCACTCAAAAAAAGTGACGTAACGGACGCGCTTACGAGTGAGAAGGGTCGGCATTACTTCAGGGTCAGTGCAGATAGAGGGGAGTGCGGTGGCAGAAGTATCGGCCAACATCGCTTCTACTGTGGCCGCGGCATCAGGTTTGTTTGTTCCGATGACTCCAGAAGGTCCGCGTTTGATCCAGCCTGCGACGTATAATCGCGGGAGAAGCGTCGTTGTTGCTGGATCTATGACGCGACCTTCTTTATTTGGAATGGTTCCTTTGCGTTCATCGAACGGTACGCTCGGCAACGGGATACCTTTGTCTCCAATTGAGCGAAAGACGAGTTGGCAGGGCAAATCTTCGTATTCTCCTGTGCCCTGCGCACTGAAGTTTCCCTGTTGGTCGATGATAAGGATGTTTCTCTCAAGGCGGATTCCTTCGACCTGGTCTTTCCCTAGGATGGCGACCGGAGAGGTAAAGAAGCGCATGTGAATTTTTCGTGACTGGGAGCCTTCGCCCTTAGTTAACTGGCCGTTAAGAATTTCCAAGTTGCGTTGATGGAGAGGTTCTGATCCATGCGCAGAGAGGAAGTTTTGATTGATAGCATCAAGTGCGATTTCTTCAGCGCGGACAACCAGGTCTACGCCTGCAAGTTCAGTGAGTTCGCGAATTTCTGGGTTAGTGAAAGCGGCCTGTGCGGGGCCACGTCGTCCACAGACAATAATGTCCTTAATCCCACTCTGCTGTAATGCCGTGAGGGCGTAGCTGGTAATATCGCTATGCGCAAGTTCCTGGGGGGAGCGGGCGAGAATACGCGTGATGTCCATGGCGACATTCCCGTTTCCTATCACAACAATGCGTTCGATGCCGCTGAAATCGAAGTGTTCGTCGCGGTAATCTGGATGTCCGTTGTACCAGCCAACCAAAGCGGTGGCGGGATAACTGCCTGGGAGGTTTTCGCCGGGGATGCCCATGCGGCGATCGGATTCTGCACCGGTTGTGAATAAGATTTGATGATAATGGGCGAGGACTTCATCAAGAACGAGATCAGAACCGAAGGCGACATTGCCGAAGAAACGAAACCCCGGACGTTGGGCGATTTTTTCGTATTGCTTGATGACGGATTTAATCTTTGGATGATCCGGGGCGACACCACCGCGAACAAGACCATAAGGATTTGGCAAACGGTCGAAGAGGTCAACCTGTATGGAGTGATCGGAGCGCTTCAGTAATTCTTCGGCTGCGTAAAACCCGGCTGGGCCAGCTCCGAAGATGGCAATTCGTAGCGTGTTTCGCGTTGTGTCGAGTATCTGCGAGTGTGGCGTTGTGGTGGACACTGGTATTTCTTTCCTCCGGAGACGACTGAT
>JAYVFX010000991.1:0-1596 GCA_043772795.1 Deltaproteobacteria bacterium | reverse complement strand
GCCGCATCCTCCACGCCTTGGGCATTCCAGAGTCGGTCTATGCCCTACCCAGCGCCCAACTAATTCACAGCGGGTGACCAAATATGACCGAAAGGTAAGTTAAAAGTGATGAGTGATGAGGACAGAATCAAGAATAGAGGAGACCGGAGGTAAGAGACAAAATAAGAAAATACCGACAGCAAAATTGCTTCCGTTTTTCTTCTACCTCCTACCTCCTGTATGCTGTCTTCTTTTCCCACTCATTACTCCTCACTCGTTACTCATTACTCTTCTTTCGCCGCGCGAGTGTATCCTTTTCACCGGTTGCTAAAAAGGTGGGGAGGAACGATGCCGTGCGTGTCGGAAGTTGATATAACAAGAACAGTTCCGTTGAGGTGTGAAGGAGTCATGCAAATGAAAAGATTTTGGTTAGCTGTTGTTCTGTGCAGCGCCACAATGCTGGCAAGCTGCGCGACTGGGAACGTGCCACATCATGCGACCGTAGCCAAACCACCGCCAGCACCGACAAAGATTGATGACCCGTCTATGTCGTGTGAGGAAGCCAATAGCGTGGCCTACAAGACGGTGAACGTCATGGGCTACACCGCGACTTCGGTGACCGTGGCGACACCTGGTCAATCTGGAGAGATCATCGCTGAAAAAGATGGTACTCGTGGGGGTCGTGTGATTATCATATGCCACAGCGGTGGCGGAGCTTCAGTTGAGGGCCAGGAGGGAGGTCTCCCGATTCCGTCGCTTGTGGGTGGCGAGAATCCGCATAAGTTCTACAATAGCTTCCGCCATAGTTTTACGCTTATTCGTCAAAGTGAGGCACGCTCGAAGCAAGTATCTGAAAAAGGTTTGATCGTGAAGATGACCAAACTCAATAGCGTAGAGTCTCGCATCGAGCTTGGGGCTGATCTCCCGGCGAGTGGCGTACTGCCAATCAAAGTGATGATTACCAACAACAGCCCGCGACCCTATGGGTTTGACGCGAGCCAGGTGTTTGCCATGTCCGCCGGTGGTGGGCGTGTTGCCCCAGCGGCTCCGCCCGCTACAAGTAAAGGAAAGGCCTTGCAAGGGGAGTTAACGATCGCCCCTGGACAAACTGTGACTGGATTCTTGTACTATCCGAACGGCAACTATACCTCAGCGCGAACTACCGTCGTTGATAAAGAGAATGACGAAGGGGAAGGGGTGTCGGTGCAGTTCTAAATCAACACAAAAGGGGGAAAGGGCGAAAGGGCGAAAGGGGTCAAAGGGGAAATGGGTAAAAGGAGAAAGGCAGAACACTATTATTCGTAAATTTTTCCTTTTCCCCCTTTGCCCTTTTCGCTGTTGCCCCTTCCTAAGTCCCTAGGGAAGGTACACCCGGCAGCGCCTGCAACGCGACCTGCAGCTCTGTTTGTGAATATTCTTGCCGCTCTAGCTTGCCACTGAAATACGCATCATAGGCGGACATATCAAAGTGACCATGGCCACTGAGGTTAAACACAATTACCTTTTTCTCACCGGTGGTTTTGCAGCGGACGGCCTCGTTGATGGCTGCCCGCACGGCGTGGTTCGACTCAGGCGCTGGGATGATGCCTTCTGCCCGAGCGAACATCACGCCGCCCT
>JAYVFX010000990.1:0-3154 GCA_043772795.1 Deltaproteobacteria bacterium | reverse complement strand
GGAAACAACCCAAAAAAAACAGTCAGCCAAAGTTCCAGTGGCAACGAAAACCACGCCTTCATCAGAAGATGGCGAGATGACTCGTTCACGTGAAGATGAAGAGGCGCGTGAAAGACTCATCGCGTCTGCCCTTGAAAGAGTGCGCACCCAGGACGAATCGGTGAGCAGAGAACGCAATATCGCCAGGGCGGTAGATCGTGTGAGAGGTGGTGTCGGAAGCCGAGAGGAAGCCGGTAAAGCGCAAGAGAAGAAAGCAGCTGCTCCACTGAGCCATGAAAAGGGAGATGAGGACGGAAGCGCTGGGAAAGCAAAGGTCTATGGACCAGAATTTATGGCGTATACAGAGAATATCAAACAACGAGTGAAAGATGGATGGATCGTACCGGAACGAAAACCCGGACTTGCTGCAGTAGTGAAGTTTGGGGTTGAAGCGGATGGTGGGGTCTTTGATGTTGAATTAGTGGAGCCGTCCGGAGATCGCTCGTTTGATCAATCCGCATTACGAGCGGTGAGGAATGCGAAACTACCACCGCCGCCAGAAACGTACCGTGAAGACTTTACCACACAGAAAGTACATATGACGTTCGGAGGTGAGGAGTGAGGGGTGCAGGTGTGATGAATAATTGGTCCAGCTGTGAAAGATTGAGCTTGAGGTGTAGAGTTGCTTCACTCTTCTCACTCATAGGCTTGTTGCTGATAGCTCCTCTCCCCGTGAGTGCGCAGATCAATCTGCAGATTACGAAGGAAGGTGGGCGGAGCTTGCCCATAGCTATCTCTCCGCTCCAGAGTACAGGTGGCGCAGGCGGGCAGGGAAGTGGGGATGAATTTGCTGAAATCCTGTCTCGCGACCTCGATTTATCAGGCTACTTTCGCGTGATTAGCCGAGGCGGAGATATAGGTGCAGGAGAAGGGGCACTGCCTGAGGACATTCATTTTCAGAACTGGTCTGAACTCGGGGCGCTAGCACTGGTGAAAGGGACCTTTTCGATTGAAGGCGATGGGTTGACGGTAGAGGTCCGGCTTTTCGATGTGGCCCAAAAGAAGCAACTGGGCGGCAAACGCTACCGCGGTGAACGACGCGAGCTACGTCGCATGGCTCATCGGTTTGCCGATGAAGTGATGCTCTTGTTGACCGGAGAGCGTGGACCTTTTGACTCGCGCATTGCGTTTGTATCAACCCGCGCTGGTGGTCGCGCAAAAGAACTGTATGTGACAGACCTGAGTGGACGGCAAGTGACGGCGCTTACCCGAGATCGGAGTCTGAGCTTAGGACCAAGCTGGGACCCGTCTGCTGGTCTATTGGCGTACTGTTCCTATCGGAGTGGTGGACCATACCCATATCTCCTGAACACTCGTACCGGCGAACAAACGCGTCTGTCTTCAACCGTTGGCTACAGTGGTGGACGCTGGTCGCCGGACGGCTCAACTATTGCCGTGAGCCTTGAGCAAGACGGGAATTCGGACCTTTTTCTTTTGACGCCCGAGGGGCGAGTCATTCGACGTTTGACCGAGGATTCTGGCATCGATGTTTCTCCGACATGGTCCCCTGATGGGCGCCGTCTTGCCTTTTGTTCAGGCCGTCGTGGCGGGCCGCAGATCTACGTGATGGATGTTGGCAGCGGGAACATTCGTCGCCTCACATTCCGTGGGGACTACAATACGTCTCCGTCCTGGTCCCCAAAAGGAGACATGATTGCGTATACGACACGGTCTGGTGGATTTAGTGTTATGGTCGTTCCAGCGAGCGGTGGAGATCCGAGACTCATTGCACCGGGAGAAGATCCGTCATGGTCGCCGGATGGACGTTATATGGTATTCAGTCAACGCGGACGTTTGATGATTGCCCGTAAAGACGGGAACAGTGTTAAAGAATTGACTCGTGGGGGGGGAGATGATACTAGTCCAACTTGGTCACCGCGCCTGGAATAGCCAGGAAGGGAAGAAGCAAAGATACGTAATGATGTGGAGTGTGTGCATGAGGTACTGGCGAATCCTCGGTGTGTTGTTGATTACCTTGACTGTAAGTGGTTGTCCGAAGCAACAGCAACCTGCGAGTGAAAGTGAACTCGGAGGACCTGGGTCCGAGCGAGGACCTGGTTCTGGCGGAATCCAGGACGGTAACCTGGCGTCGAGAAATCCAGGAAAACGCTCGGAAGAACGTATCGAGAACCCAGGCAGTGATACTGGCGGCCCACTAACAGATATTCATTTTGACTACGATGCGTTTGATCTCTCAGCTGAAGCACGAGAAACGCTCCAATCTCACGCTAATTGGCTCAAGAAGAACGCCGGGGCCAAAGTCGAGATTGAAGGACATTGCGATGAGCGGGGGACGGTTGAATACAACCTTGCCCTAGGTGCCAAGCGAGCAAAATCCGCGCGAGATTATCTGATGACTCTTGGTATTGAGGCCAATCAGTTGTCAACAATCAGTTATGGGGAGGAACTCCCTGCCTGTAAAGAGTCCACCGAGGATTGTTGGCAACAGAATCGTAGGGCACACTTTTTGTTAGTCGGACGCTGATTTTACCCCCATTCTCCTGGATAACAAGTATTCTGTGAAAACGATTGTTGCTGTTGGTTCAATAGCCCTTCTGACATGTATCTGGGTGAGTGGATGTGCAACTCAGGCCGACATGCAGGTGCAAAACAGAGAAAATGACTTGCTGCGCACGCAGCTTGCTAATAGTCGTGCGACAAACGAAGCGATGCAGCGGGACGTTGAGAAAATGCGCGGCGAGGTCGAAGAACTGCGTTATCGAGTCGACCGTGCGTCAAAAACGCGTCCAACCGTAGTTGCTTCTGCTCCACAGGTACAAAATCTAGAGGACCGACTTGCCGCTGTGGAGCACCAGCTCTCTGTCCGTCGAGAAAACTCGACTCCAGTACTGCACCCTGCACTAGTGCCGCCACCAGCACCACCGCCTGTGACAACGCCACCCGCACTATCTCCCGCAACTGCCGAAGCGCCACAAGTAGCGGCTGTTCCGCCGCCTACTTCCCCACCCTCACCGCCTCCAGTTCTTTCGTTACCGGTTGAGGATGAAACCCTCCTTGCAAAAGAACCCCCTGAAGCGCAAGAGGATTATCGCGGAGCCTGGCAATCCTTACACGGCCAACAGTATGACAAGGCCATCCAACAGTTCCGTACCTT
>JAYVFX010000989.1:0-7227 GCA_043772795.1 Deltaproteobacteria bacterium | reverse complement strand
CATTGAGCCATACGAAGCATACGATCCGCTGGTAGCCGGTGCGTTTACTGGAGAATGACCATTTGTATTGGTTTGTTCCGGGGTCGTATTTGGCTCTATGATTTCAGTCCCTAATTTTTTCGAGAGGTTGTTCATCATTTTGTCAAATCGTCCCATGGCACTGGGCATGTTTTGCCGAATCATTTCCCGCACGGTTCCCATCACAGTCCCAAGCACCGCACCCTTCATCACGTCCACAACTTCTTCTTGAACTCCCCCGAGGGCGTCTCCCCAGCTCTGTCGTTTTTGCGGTTGCGAATCGACTGAAAATTGAGAACTTCCAGTGCTATCTTCGTCCCCAGACACCGTGTACAAGCCAGTCCCGCTCGTCGTGTCTGTGACATGAGGTCCCTTTTGATTGGTGTTGGTGGAATCCCAGTTGCGTCGTGTTTCATGACCACCAGAGAGAAATCGTGCCAGAACACTTCCAGTGACCACCGAAGCGCCGAGCATGAGCCAGGGGTGCTGGTCCACTTGGTAGCGTAGATCAAACGACTGTTTCACCATTGCTACTGTATCGTCCATAGATTCCTTCACATTCTCAACGATATTCTCCACCGTTGATTTAGCCCCATCGACCGTTTCCTTGACCGCGCCGACGGTTTCATCGACCGTGCCTTTGACATTCTCAACAATTTCATCGACTGCGGTTTTTGTTTCTTCTAACGTATCGCGTACGCGTTCTTCCAAGAGTTCTAATTTGTCACTCATCGATGCGCGCGTTTCCGCAATATCGTGGCGTGTATCGGCTATTGTCTGTTGGAGGTCGTCTGCTCTTTGATCCATTGGCTATGCTCCTTAAGGGTTTTCACCGTTTGTTGGGGAACGACGTCGATCTGTTCTGCGGTTTGTTTGCTTGTCGCAAGGAATATGAGTCCGATGACCAACAACCCTCCTCCAACAATTCCATAGCATCCCCACAGTGGTATCGTGGTGAAAGCAGCGAGAAGGTGGACAAGCATCATAATAAGAAGGAGTCCCCCAACGACGGCAACTCCAGCGCCTATAGCGAAGGATGTTGCCGCCGTCTTGGTTTTTCGCAGCTCATCCTCCACTTCGAGCTTCGCCATGGTGAACTCATGCAGCAGCAGATCTTTGGCATCGTTGATAATACCGCCGATGAGGGAGGCTAAGCTTTGATCTTGACTTGGTGAAGCATGATTCGCCATGATTATCGCTCCGAACGTCGCGAGAACAGATAGCCAATGCCCAACCCAATCAGTAATGACTGCATGGGATAACGACGAATAAGCCCTGTCACGTCTCGCGCCATATTCTCAAAGGTGTTGTCTTGCAAATAGGAACCAGCATCGTCCAATTGATTTGCTACTGTTTTGGCAGCCGAACCAATCGTCCCTTCCTGAGGGGCGTTTTCCCGGATAGTACCCGCTAAAGAACTCATCTTCTCGCCAACAGTTTTCGTTGCCCCGCCAACTTTTTCTGCTGCAGTAGAGCCTACCTCTTGAACTTTCGCTTTGGCATCGTCGTAAACTTGAGACGCGCTCTGGGAGATATCGTGCGCCGCGTTTTTTACTTCTTCTCCCGCTGCGCGTGCCGTGCCACCGTATTCATTGAAGCGACGGTCGACCTCGCGTAGAGCCATCTCTTTGGCGTAGCCGTACTTTTCCTGGAGCATGCCAATCAGTTTATCTTTTTGACCGCCAATCCGTTCCCAATCGTCATCGGTAAGCTTTCCCCACCAGGAGCGTAACGTTCCTCGCATCTGTTGCCATTTGCCAGAAAAGAAATCTTGATTCATCGGCCCTTGATCAGCGCTTCGTTGGGTTTGTTCCATAACCTTGTCCTCCTAAAAATTGTAACGTTCGTGTCTGTATTGCTCTATTGCAATGAAGATGCCGAACACAGCTTTGATAACTTCTTGCAGCTGCATCCGCGAAAAGAAGCGCTGGGTTGCTATATGTGAAGGTGAAGGGAAGTGTAAACACTAAAATTTTGTGTACGGTGTCGAGATATCCCCCTCTAATCTACGGGGGTTTTTACTACACCAGAGTCATAAGCTTTCGGCAAAAGTATAAAGAGAGATCGTTTCTGCTTGCTACGGGTGGCATAGGAGTTGCTGAGTCCGTAGGCGTGTATCTGATGCATCTCAAATTTCTATCAACGCCGAGGTGTAGCTCACTTCGTACTTCGACAGGCTCAGCACGAACGGAAATTTTACCCCCAGCCCCGTTCGCCCTGAGCCCTTCGACTAAGCTCAGGACTGGCTTGTCGAAGGGTGAACGACAGAAGTCCGATTGCAGCTCTACACAAAACTTTTATCCTCAACCTATGAACGCTGAACTAGTCACTCCGATTACTGTCAATATGATGGTGCAATCATACGTTCGTGTACAGCGCATTCCCTCGGCTACGTATCGCTTGCAGTTTCATCGTGATTTCACATTTCGTGATGCCACAAGAATTGTTTCGTATTTACACGATCTCGGTATCAGCGACTGTTATGCCTCGCCCTATCTGAAAGCTGCTCCTGGCAGCATGCATGGCTATGATGTCAGCGACCACGGCCTGCTTAATCCCGAAGTGGGTAGCAATGCCGAATATCAGGCCTGGGTGGCAGAGTTGCAGCACTATGACATGGGTCAGCTGCTCGATCTCGTGCCCAATCATATGGGAATCCTTGGTGGGCAAAATCCGTGGTGGCTGGATGTTCTCGAAAATGGTCCTAGTTCTCCCTATGCGTCGTTTTTTGACATCGATTGGCATTCTCAGAAGCCTGACCTGGAAAACAAAGTATTACTGCCGATCTTAGGAGATCAATATGGACGCGTGTTAGAGAATCAGGATCTCCATGTCGTGTATGAGGCCGGCTCCTTTACCCTGGTTGTCTATGGACAAGAACGGCTGCCAATAGCGCCGCGCTCGATGGCGCAGTTGTTAAACTATCGGCTTGACCTGCTCGAACGACAACTTGGCGTTGACCATCCGGCGTATGTCGAATTGCAAAGTATTGTGACGGCGTTATCTCATCTGCCGTTACGCACAGAAACCGAAACCGAAAAAGTGCGAGAACGCCTGCGAGAAAAACAAGTCATCAAACGGCGACTGGCAGTATTGACGACCGAGTATGCGGTCATAGGGGAGTTTCTCGCGGAAAACCTGCGGCTATTCAACGGGGAAAAAGGCGATTCTCAAAGTTTTGACCATCTCGATGCGTTACTGGCAGATCAGGCATATCGTCTTGCCTATTGGCGGGTTGCTGCAGAGGAGATCAATTATCGCCGTTTTTTCGACGTAAACGCGCTGATCGGGCTGTGTGCTGAAAATCCTGCGGTTTTTGTCGCGACCCATCAGTTTGTCTTGCGACTCTTTGCCGAGGGGAAAGTCAACGGCTTTCGCGTCGACCATATCGACGGATTATACGATCCTTCTCGTTATCTACGCCGTCTCCAACACGCCTGTGCTGCGCTCCGCGCCGGACTGGACCCGACTCAGCTCGTCGCTGTACTCCAAAGCGCTGACATATCTGCGGGAAACGACTCTGACGTAAAACACGTAGTGACCTCCGACACGCATCCGTGTTACGTCATATGCGAAAAAATCCTGAACGCTGAAGAGCGCCTCCCAGAAGCCTGGCCGGTCCATGGCACCTCTGGTTACGACTTCCTGTCACTCGTCAATGGCCTTTTTGTCGATCCGCAAGGCGAACGCCCGTGTACGGAGATTTACACTCGATTTACCGGGACACGGGTGCGGTTTAGCGACCTCGGGTATGACAGCAAAAAGCTCATCATGCAGGTTGCCCTCTCAAGCGAACTCAATGTCTTAGCCCAGCAACTCCGCACCTTGGCAGCAACGCATCGCTATTCGCGTGACTTCACGCTCAATTTGCTGCGCCATGCGTTACGTGAAATCGTTGCCTGCTTCCCGGTCTATCGGACGTATATTGACCACAGCGGGGTCGCGCCTTCCGACCGCGTTATCATCGAACGGGCAGTGACACACGCTCGACGCCGTAATCCCGCGACCGATACTTCTGTCTTCAATTTTGTGCGCGACGTCCTCCTGCTCAACGTTGCAGATCTGAGTAATGATGACCGCCGGCTCTCCTATCTCGCCTTTGTCATGAAATTCCAACAATATACGGGGCCAGTGATGGCCAAAGGACTCGAAGATACCGCTTTTTACCGCTATCACCGTTTAGTCTCGCTCAACGAAGTCGGCGGAACTCCCGACCATTTTGGTACGTCGCTTGTGATGTTTCATGAGCGTAATCGTCAGCGGCAACGGTACTGGCCACACTCTCTGTTAGCCACTACGACGCATGATAGTAAGCGCAGTGAAGATGTGCGAGCGCGGATCAACGTCCTCTCTGAAATTCCGCGAGTGTGGCGAACGGCGCTCGGACGCTGGAGTAAACAGAATAAGAAAAAGAAAACGCTGATTGATGGGCAACTCGCCCCTGATCGCGCTGATGAATACTTATTCTATCAAACCCTTCTTGGTACATGGCCGCTGGTTTCGCTCGATAGCGAGGAAGCACGGGCCCTGTTCACTCAGCGCTTGCAAGCGTACATGCTCAAAGCGACGAAAGAGGCCAAAGTCAATACGAGTTGGATCAATCCGCATCAGGCGTATGAGGAAGCGGTACAGCGATTCGTCAGTGCGGTGCTCCAAGATCCGACGTTCCTCGGGGAGTTGGCTCCCGTAGCTGAAACGGTCGCTTACTACGGCATGTGTAACTCCCTGTCACAAACGCTCCTCAAACTGACGGTTCCAGGCGTCCCGGATATCTATCAAGGGAATGAGACGTGGGATTTTAGCTTGGTTGATCCCGATAATCGCCGCCCTGTGGATTACGAATGGCGACAGCGTGTGTTGGCGGAATTAGAGGCGCAGAGGCAAACGTGCCGCCTCAACGTACCAGCGTTTGCTGCTTCGTTGACTGAGACGTGGAAAGATGGACGTATCAAACTATATGTGACTTCTCGGACTCTGACCTATCGTCGCGATCATGCGCAACTGTTTCAGGAGGGAGCATATCTCCCCGTCGAGGCGAGTGGCGACGCGAGACAACACGTGTGCGCGTTTGTACGGCGTAGTGAGCACGAGAGTCTCATTGTCGCGATTCCACGCTTGTTGGCACGACTACATCCAAACACTCAGCTGTTTCCGCTCGCTGCCCCCGTCTGGCAAGACACTCGTCTTATGCTACCGCCGGAAGAAACTGGACGGCAGTACTGCAACCTCTTTACCGGTGAGCAGTTAAGTCCGAGTGATTATGAGGGACAGCCGACGCTCTTGCTGGCGGAGGTGTTCGCGCGGTTTCCAGTGGCACTGCTTAGTACTCGGCACGAAGAACGAACTGGCACATAATTACGACCACCGTTAGAAAGACCGACGAACTCTTGCATACTCGTGTATTTGTGCCACGGTAGAATTGTATGGCAAACACAGAAGTACGACCCATTCTCTTGGTTGAAGATGAACCGGCAGACGCACGTATTATTCAAACCGTGTTGGCCGGTAACTCCATGCAATATCCTGTCGTTCATGTCGAGCGTCTGAGTGAAGCGCTGACACGCCTGACTCAACAAGAGTTCGCCGTGATATTGCTGGACCTCTCTTTGCCAGATAGTTCGGGATTTGACACCATTCGTCCTATCCAGACTCAGGCACCTCACGTTCCTATCATTGTTCTCACCGGACTTGACGATGAGGAAGTGGCAATCAAAGCGGTGCAAGAGGGGGCGCAGGATTATCTCGTCAAAGGACAGATGGTAGTCAGTGCGTTTATGCGCACTATCCACTATGCCATAGAGCGTCACCGTCTCCGACACGAGCTGCGGGCGAGCGAGAGCCGGTGCCGTGATCTGTTCGAGAACGCCAGTGATGCAATCGTCTCATTTACCACTGAAGGAATCGTGAGTGATGTCAACCGAGGCTTGGAAAGTCTATTGGGCTGGTCACGGCAAGAACTTGTCGGCCAATACTTTCGTCGAATACTGACACCTGTAGCGGCAGCGCAGATGGAGGAGCGAGCGTGCCAACTATTGAGTGGAGAGCGACCATCAACATTTTTACCGATCATTGAGATTGAAGCTCTGAATAAAGATGGGGATATCGTCCCCCTTGAGGTCCGTGATGATGTGCTTGCTAACACACAGTGCAAGCCAGTCGGCGTCATGCTCATGGCCCGAGATATTACGGCTCGCAAAGAACTCGAGCGACGGCGCATTGAGTTCATGGCGCTGCTCTCGCACGATATTAAGAATCCACTCTCGGTATTGATTGGATATGCGGATTATCTTCAACACGAAGCGCAACAGCTGGGCGTGGTGAAATCGATCGAAGTGCTCCCGTGGATCAAAAGTAGTGGCCTGACGATTCTTTCGCTGGTGAACAATTACCTTGACCTGTCACGTATTGAGGACCGATCACCATCACTAAAGTGCGAACCAGTGGGAATCAATGATCTCTTGCTGCGTATCGGTCAGCAGTATGAAGGAGAGGCGAAGCACCGGAAAATTGCATTCGAACTCTTGCTGCAACCGAAGCTGCCATGGGTGGAAAGCGACCCAATAGCGGTGGATCGCATACTCGCAAACCTCGTCCATAATGCTTTGAAGTTTACTCCGCCGGAAGGGAAAGTCATAGTGAGTTCCGCACTCCGAGGGGGGGAGGTGGTGGTCACAGTTGCTGACACTGGCCCGGGCATGGCGTCAGAGGAAATTCCGTTCCTCTTTGAAAAATATCGGCGCGCAACCGGGGCTCGCCGTAAAGATGGCATGGGGCTTGGACTTTTCATCGTCAAAACCTTGATCGAACGACACGGCGGACGTATTGAAGTCGACAGCGTAGTTGGTAGTGGTACACAGTTTCACGTCATCTTACCCGCAAAAGGAAAGTCGTAAGCCAAAAACTTTAGAAGCTGATAAACATTCTTTAGCAACTGTTGAAAAATAACACCCTGCTTCGACAAGCTCGGCACGAACGATAAATACTCACCGATTCCAAGGCTTCCTCCGTTCGTCCTGAGCTTGTCGAAGTGTGGACAAAGGGCTTTTAACAGCCTCTCATCTTACTCAGAAAACTATTCTGCCCGCCGTTGCCGTTCACGTTCGAGCTCGCGACGTTGTTGTTGAATTTCTCGCTGTTGCGCTTCGAGTTGACGATCTTGTCCCGCGGCCTCTTCATCGCGAGTCTGTACCTGATCTCCCGTGAGTGCGC
>JAYVFX010000988.1:0-2198 GCA_043772795.1 Deltaproteobacteria bacterium | reverse complement strand
TCTAGCCCGCGAGCTCAGATTGATCAGTTTCGTCAGATTCTTCTCGACAAAGGTATCCATGCGACAATTCGTGAGAGTCGCGGGCAAGATGCGCAAGCGACGTGTGGGCAACTGGCGGCGCAATTCTCCCCTCCGAGCCCGCAGCCCCAGGCCAGACAGAGCTTAGAGATAGAGACAGAGAGGGAAGGGGCTGGCTCTCTGTCTCCTTTCTCTGTCTCCAGATAAGAGAGAAGAGATGATAACTCTTGGTGTGATCGGTGGCAGTGGGCTCTACCAGATGAGCGGTATCGAAGGTGGTGAGTGGGTGAACGTTACTACGCCCTTTGGTGATCCCTCGGATGACTATTTCGTTGGTGAGATGAGCGGCGTGAAGGTCGTGTTTCTTCCTCGACATGGTCGTGGACATTGCCTCCTTCCCTCTGAGTTAAATTTTCGCGCCAACATTTATGGCATGAAGAAACTCGGGGTCGAGCGCCTCATTGCCGTGAGTGCGGTCGGCAGCCTGAAGAAAGAGATCGCGCCGGGCCATCTCATTTTGCCCGACCAGTTCATCGATCGCACCCGCGGGCGGATCAGCACGTTCTTTGGTCGCGGCATTGTCGCGCATGTCGCGTTTGCGGACCCGATGTGTGGTGATCTCATCCAGCTGCTTGTTGGTGCGAGCCGGAGTAGCAGTGCAACGGTGCATGTCGGCGGGACGTATGTCTGCATGGAAGGGCCACAGTTTTCGACGCGGGCCGAGTCGTTTTTGTATCGGAGCTGGGGTGCCGATGTTATCGGTATGACGAACCTCCAAGAGGCCAAGCTGGCGCGAGAGGCGGAAATCTGCTTTGCCACTTTGGCTCTCGCCACGGACTACGATTGCTGGAATACCGAGGCGGGAGACGTGATGATTGAAGAGATCTTGGCCGTCCTCAATCGTAACGTTGCCACTGCACAGCACATCATCGCGCAGGTGATCCCACAATTACCGGCAACCCGTGCGTGTGTTTGTGGGCATGCTTTGAAGGATGCGATTATTACGGATCGGGCGCTGATCCCACAATCAGTGAAACAGAAGCTGAATATCCTGGTTGGCAAATATCTTGGCGAGTAAAGGAACAATAGCATGAGTATTCTGGTCGTTGGGTCCGTAGCCTTTGACACGATCGAGACGCCGCATCACGGGCGAGCTGACGAAGTGTTGGGAGGATCGGCGTCGTACTTCGCGGTGGCGGCGAGCTACTTTGCACCAGTCAAGTTGGTGGCCGTCATTGGCGAAGATTTCCCCGCCAAAGAGAAGGATTTCCTGACCTCACGCAATATCGATCTTGAGGGACTTTCTGTGGCCAAGGGGAAAACCTTCCGCTGGACAGGGCGTTACCATGAAGACATGAACATGCGAGATACGTTGGATCTGCAACTCAATGTCTTCTCCACCTTTTCTCCTGTACTTCCGCAATCCTACCGCAACTCTCCGTTTGTGTTTCTGGCTAATATCAATCCAGGTTTGCAAGATGTTGTGCTCGATCAACTCACAACGACGCCACGGTTGATTGCCTGCGATACGATTACGCACTGGATCGAGGGTGCACGGAAGGAACTCGAAGCGTTGCTGAAGCGGGTTGAAATGATGGTGATCAACGATGAAGAAGCACGCATGTTGAGTGGCGAGACCAATGTCGTTCGTGCCGCCCGTAAAATTCTGAGTATGGGGCCGAAGACGCTCCTGGTGAAGCGGGGTGAGTACGGTGTCCTCTCGTTCTCGCCTAATTCAGTGTTTGCCGTTCCTGCATATCCCCTCGAAGAAGTATTTGACCCCACTGGAGCAGGTGATTCATTCGCTGGCGGAATGATCGGGTACTTGGCGACATCTGGAGATCTGTCCGAGGCTAACGTTCGCAAAGGCATCGTGTATGGCAGTGTGGTGGCGTCATTCGTAGTTGAAGATTTCAGTCTCAATCGCTTCCGTACCCTCACCCGTAACGATATTGAACGTCGATACAGACAGTTTGTGAGTCTCACTGAGTTCTGAATAGTGAAGAGTTAAGAGTGAAAAGTGAAGAGTTGAAAGGAAAAATATCTATTCTTCATAGGTTTTTCACTCCTAATTTTTAATTCTTAATTTCCCATGTACTTGTCCCTTGTCGTTCCCATATACAACGAAGCCGAGAATCTTGTTCCGCTGTGTCAGCGGATTCAAGCTGTTATCGATCCGA
>JAYVFX010000987.1:0-4303 GCA_043772795.1 Deltaproteobacteria bacterium | reverse complement strand
GTCTTTGATATCGGCTGCAACGCTGGCGGGTGGCTCAAGCCATTTCAGGACGCCGGGGCCGAGGTGCATGGGGTGGATTATGGCCCTGAACGTGTGGCGATCGGACAGGCACAGGGCCGCAATATAGAAGTCGGATCCATCGAAACACTGGAAGTGATGGGGAAGCAGGCAGACCTCATCATCATGAATCATGTACTCGAACATGCCACCAACATTGAATCAACGCTCTTGCGTGTACGGGGCCTCCTCAAGGCAGACGGTATGCTCTACGTGGCGCTTCCGGGGCTGTACATGGCAGACCTGGATACGGTCTTCCAGAATGCGCACCCCTGGCAGTTTACCGCTGAAACCTTAGCCTACGTGATGGAATGCTGCGGGTTTGAAGAGGTCCGCGCAGACCATACCATTGTGTCACTCTGGAAGAAGTCAGCCGTGTTTCGGGATAAGAACGACAAGCCCACACGCTTTCTCCGTGACATTGCCAATCGTCTCTATCGACGCGGGACGCGCTTTGTCCCTCATGTGCGTACCTGTAACAAGTTCTCGAAAGCAGACAGGCAAGCATCCGTCGCCTCAGCGACCTCGCGAGGGCTTCCTGAGATTGCTGAGCTGATCGATGCCCATGTGGGACGCAGTGCCGTGATTATCGGCGGCGGGCCGTCTGTGGATGCAGAGGTCGAGACGATTCGCGCACTCCAAGACACCGGCTCCATCGTCTTCAGCATCGAGCGGATGTATCCCTGGTGCCTCTCTCACGGCCTGATTCCCGACTATGTGGTGACGCAGGACGCGAGCGATGATGTCCAGGAGGCGTTTACGCAGCTCCAGGCTGGATCCGCTCACCTTGTGGCTACCCAGTGCCAGCCAGCGACGTTCGACGCTCTACAGGATGAGCGCGTCTACTTTTTCCATACCAACGCTGATCTGACCATTGAGGAGCTGGCTGGGCCTGAACTCGAAGGCGTGCTCGTCAATTCAGGTGGAAGCGTCACGCTCTGTAGCCTCTCGCTTGCGATGCTGTTGGGCTGCGCACATCTCCATGTGTTCGGGTTCGATTGTCATGTGACTGGTGGGACGTATGCCAAAGGGATAGCCGGGGTTGGTGAACAAGCCGACCTCATCCACATCAAAATTGATGGCCGTGCGTTTCGCACGACCCCGGCGTATTTAGCCTTTGCACAGCAGTTCTTTGAGCTGAAGAGCATCGGCGAGCGAGATGGATTGTGGCGCACAGTGAAAGTCTACGGGGATTCCTTAGTCACGGCCATGAGCCGGGAGAACATAGGCGCATGACGATTGACTTGCCCATCACATGGACATCTCCAGGCATTCCACAGAACGGGACTGTCACTGTGACGTTTGAAGAAGTGAAGTTACCCGAGGGCTACCACACGCGAGTCATCAACGAGAAGCTCACGGTGTGGCCAGTTGGATTTCCCGAAGAGCAGAAGGATGCATTCTTGAAGCCAATTTATCACAAACTCAACTTTGAACGACAAAAGGTGGTCATCGACGATGCTGTCATTGAGCAGTAAATTCCATCAGGCTGAGTGGCAGAATAATCTCACGGCCACCCCGGACACCACACAATGGGGCACTAGGCTCACGGCACACGCGACACCACACAGCAAGGGGGCGTATGCCACGCTGATGACCACCACGTATGACGTGTACGGGTTTTGGGTTGGCGTCAGTGGCACGGCGACAACAGCGACAGACACAGACATGCTGTTGGATATTGCCACGGGGGCGGCACAGGAAAACATCATTGTGCCGGAGTTCTTATGTGGAGGACGTGGACCTGCGGCGTCCGCGGCTCCTGTGGCGTTGTTTCAATGGTTTCCCATTTTCATTCCGCGAGGGACGATCGTATCAGGCAGGATTCAAGCCCTGATTACCGTTGACATCGCTGACGTGTTGATGATTGCCAACGGTGGGGCCAGTGCGATGCCTGGGCCGTTATTCTCAGGGTGCGATGCCTACGGGACCACTGTGGCCAGTTCATCGGGAACTAGCCACACACCAGGAAACACAGGAGCGGAATCCACAGCGGCCAATGTAGGAGGAACCGCAACAAGAGACTATGGGGCGGTTGCGTTAGGGCATGGAATAGCGGGAACAGCCATGAACACCTTAGCCTACCATTTCGAGATTCAATTAGGGGCAGTCACGCTCTGTGAGTATTACACCGGAGTCAACTCTTTAGAAACTGTGCTAGGTCCGTTTCCTCCTGCACCGTTTCACGCAAGCATTCCGTTTGGGTCACAACTGCAAATCCGTGGAGAATGCAGCGGCATAGCGCAAGCGCAAGACATCGCCTTTTACTGCTTTTACTGAGGGTTTATGCCATTAAGCCAACTCCATAGCGGGACAAAGTTAGTCGATACCACCGAGTGGTCATTGAGTGCTGATGCCGCGTTTGCGGCTACGGCGTCAACCAACGCTGGCATCTACCAGCTCTTTCTTGACGTAAACGATATGGTGGCTGGTGACACCTTGCAAATACGACTGTATGAGAAATGTAGATCTGGCGATACGCAACGATTGATCAATGAATGGATTTTGACGGGTGCTCAATCATCTCCAGGGTGGGTCTCTGATGCGTTTCAACTGATGCACGGCTGGGACTTCACATTAGATTGTCTGGCGGGCACATCCATCACGGTCCTGTGGAGCGTGCGTAGGGTTGGCGCGTGAGACCGTTCGGACCGCTCCAGCAGGCGGAAGAGTTCTTACAGGAAGAGGCGAGCGCTGGCACGACCCTAAAGACTCGTACTGTGCAAGGCCTAGAGAAAGATGGCAGCGACGACTGGTTCATTAGTTACCAGGGGTAAACAATATGGCTGACGATTTGACCTCTAATCCGTGGATTATAGATACGACCGGCTCAAAGACTTCTGAAGAGGTACGCATTGACCGCATTTCTTGGAAGAACGCCACCACGCTGAATCATACCGTGTTGATCGTGGACGGATCTGGCAAGACCATTTTTGAGTCGTTTGCATCCGGTGCGACCTACAACGAATCGCAACCGATTGGGCGAGTCTATACCGGCTTGAGTGTGTCCACGTTATCGAGCGGCAAGTTGTATATCGATCTTGATAAAAGGCCCAAACGATTCTAAAGGAGATTGCTATGTCTGCAAGGCAGAAACCTGGAAGCGAAATACTGTTAGAGCAATTAGAAAAGCGTGTGGCTGAACTCACGCAGGAAAAGAAGGCGCTGGAATCAGCCATCAAGGAAACCAACTCGCAGCTGTACGAAGCTGAGCTTGACTCCGTATCGACTATAGCCGACGTGAAGGCACGAACAGAGCAGGAATGTTCGACACTTCGTGAATCCGTCAAGCCGTTGAAGGACTTGCAGGCCGCGTGTCTTCTCCTCAGGTCTGAAATAGACAAGCTCAAACAAAGCAAGTCGGACGTAGTGACGGAAGTGAAGCAAGCCAAGAGCGGGGCCATCAGGGATGCGGATATCAGGATGGCGAAGGCAGCGACCAGGCTGGCGAATATCGAAGCGGCGATTGCTAAGTGCAAAGAAGCGGTAGCGGCGCTCTAATGCAGCACTATACTGACACGCTCTTTGACACCCTCGGGAACGCGATTAGCGGAGCGACGATCTACGTGTACGCGGCGGGGACCACGACCGCCTCCACAATCTACAGCGACAACGGGAGCACCACGACGACCAACCCGCTGACAAGCGGATCTGATGGCAGCTTCGATTTTTATGCGGCGAATGCGCGATACGACTTGGTGATCACGCACGCGAGCCACACGTTTACTAGTGCGGATACGAGTGGCATTGCCTTGTTTGATCCCGCGTTGCCCGTCACGTCATGGACCCCTAGTGTTGGAGGGACCGCAACCTATTCGGCTCGGGCTGCAAGTGTGGTCAAGATAGGCCCCTTAGTGTTTATCCAGGGGTATATGACCATTGCGACAATTGGCACCGGGAGCACCAGCAGCATAACCGGACTCCCGTATTTGCCGACGATTGATGCACCAATTGTCGTGTCTCGTAGTTCTGGATTGGCGGCCTCCGTTGTCGAACTCACTGCATTTGTCAATTCAGGAGGTCTCCAAATGGACTTGCGCGGCAGAACGAGTGCGGCTGTCAGTGAATCTACCGTTGCTGTACTCGGTAACTCGGCGTCCGTTTCGTTTTGCGGTGTTTATTTGACCAATTCATGATGGCCGGAGGTTATCCGCCATGCCTGTAGGCGTACCGACAGCACGCACGAACGATTCCAACCTCACCAGGGACGAATTGATTGCGATGGCCTACGAGGACATCAAGGTCA
>JAYVFX010000986.1:0-2400 GCA_043772795.1 Deltaproteobacteria bacterium | reverse complement strand
GGGAGTCTCATCTTTCGCGCAGACTCGCAGTTGAGCACGCTGGTAGATCTAACTGTACATAAAAACCTTCGAGCAGATCGTGGAGAGCATGGGCGAGGAAAAGATCAACATGGGAAAAATGGACCAGACCTCATCGTGCGAGTACCGCAAGGAACAATCGTCCGCGATAGCGAATCTGGAGAATTGCTATCGGATCTCAACGTACAGGGCGCAGAAGTCGTTGCCGCAAAAGGGGGGAAAGGAGGGAGAGGCAATGCTTTCTTTGCTACCTCGACAAATCGGGCACCACGCTTCGCGCAACCAGGAATCCCTGGGCAAGAACGGACCCTTCTCCTTGAGCTGCGCCTGTTAGCCGACGTTGGCTTGGTCGGGTTTCCCAATGCAGGTAAGTCCACTCTGATCTCCGTTGTGTCCGCAGCCCGCCCCCGTATCGCAGACTTCCCCTTTACAACCCTTACTCCCAATTTAGGTGTTGTACGATACACCGAAGAAAAATCGTTCGTTATGGCTGACATTCCGGGTCTGATTGAAGGTGCACATGAAGGCCACGGGTTAGGCATTCGTTTTCTCCGCCATCTATCACGCACCTCGGTACTCGTTCATTTACTCGACATATCCGATCCCGAACGTGATCCATTACACGATTACGATGTCATCAACCACGAACTTGCATGTTTTGGCGATGAGTTAAGAACACGCCTACAGATCCTTGTTATTACCAAGTTAGACTTGCCAACAACAAGCGAGCGCCTCCCCGAAGTGCAACGCGCGTTCGCCCAACGGGGAGTCCAACCTCTGGCGATATCAGCAGCAACAAGGGAAGGTCTCAAGCCGCTGCTTGATCGCATTGCTCAGGTACTCGAATTGCAACGAATGCAGGTTCCCCTCCAATCCGCACAACCATTCGACGAACTGCCAGTGTGAATAGTCGTGATTCAGCGTGCACACAAAACACGTATCCTTCGCCGTACCCGCCGAGTTGTAATCAAAGTCGGTAGCAGTGTCCTTTCTAGTGCCGAAGGCATTCAACAAGAGAGTATTACTGGCCTTGTGCAAAATCTAGCAACGCTCCGTCAAGCTGGGAAAGAAGTCATACTTGTCACTTCAGGTGCGGTCGTATCAGGTATGGGCCGACTTGGAATGAAAACTCGGCCTAAGACAATTCCTGGAAAACAAGCTGCTGCTGCCGTCGGCCAGGTTACGCTTATGGCCCTCTATGAGAGGAGTTTTTCGCGACATGACATCCTCGTTGCTCAGATTCTCCTGACCCATGATGACCTTGCCAATCGGCGGCGATACCTGAATGCCAAGCACACAATGCTCACCTTACTCGATGCGGAAGTCCTTCCGATCGTCAATGAAAACGATACCGTCGCGGTTGAAGAGATTCAGTTCGGGGACAACGACAATCTGTCAGCGCTTGTCGCTGTCTTAGTTGAAGCTGATCTATTAGTGATTCTCAGTGATGTTGCCGGGCTCTACGATAAAGACCCACGGATACATCCTGAGGCGCAATTGGTGCCATTGGTTGAGAAACTCGGTAGTACGGTGTTCGCACAAGCAGGTAGAGCTGGGACACTTGGCCGAGGTGGAATGCTATCGAAATTACAGGCGGCGCAAAAAGCGGCGTTTTCTGGTATTCCCACTATCGTGGCCGATGGTCGGCAAAAGGATACGCTCACAGCGGTTTTTGATCCGACAAAAGATGCTGGGACGCTGTTTCTTCCCGAGGCCGATCGTCTTACGAGTCGAAAGCATTGGATCGCATACACCCTTAAACCGGCAGGCGAATTGATTGTTGATGCCGGAGCCAGCGCGGCAATTTGCGAACGTGGTCGAAGCCTGCTTCCTCCAGGAGTTCGTGCCGTACGTGGCACATTTGGTGAAGGCGAATGCGTGACATGCTTTGATGACAAAGGCCATGCTTTCGCTCGTGGGTTGGTCAATTATAGTTCCGCAGCGTTGGAGCGCATCAAAGGAACACGGACAAGTCAGATTGAGCGGATTCTTGGTTATAAGGTCAGTGACGAAGTTATTCACCGCAATGACTTAGCTCTCCTCTAAATCAGGTGGGAAAAAAAGGAACCCCATTATGGATGTCGAACAGATGGTCGTTTCCCTCTGCCAGGCCGCAAAAAAAGCTGCACGCATACTAGCTCGGACTTCCACGCCGACCAAAAATCAAGCACTCCGTACGGCTGCCGACTTGTTACAGCAAAAGAGCGATACGTTATTGATTGCAAATCGGCAGGATGTTGAAGCTGGTCGCAACAATGGCTTGTCATCCGCGATGCTCGATCGTCTCACGCTCACAGAAGCGCGTATTGACACCATGGCAAAGGGGCTTGAACTGATTGCCGATCTACCCGATCCGGTGGGAGAAACAATTTCTCAATGGCG
>JAYVFX010000985.1:0-2282 GCA_043772795.1 Deltaproteobacteria bacterium | reverse complement strand
CTCATCGGTCTCGATACGGGATACGTAGATCACAATCTGAACAAAGAGCAGGTCGAATGGCTGAAGGCGCAGCTTGAGAGCGGCTCGCCAAAGAATATTCTGCTCACTCACCATCAGCTTTTCTCGGCGTACGAAGATACGGGCGATGCCCTCGAAACATGGGTGAAACCACTTTTGGATGCCGAAAAAATCTATGGTTGGTTGTGGGGTCACGAGCACCTCGAAGTCATCTACAAAAAATTCAAGAATGTGAAAGCTCGCTGCGTGGGCAATGGCTGCTTCCCATATGAAGCCCCATCTGGCCCGCCACGACACCCGGAAGTTCCGATTGAGTTCATCAATCAGCGGAAGCAAACGGGCCACCTCTCGCATGGCATACACTCTTTTGTCCTGCTTACTATTGACGGCCCAAAAATGCACATAGATTACATAGATCAGGACGGCGTTGTTGCGTTTAAGGAAGATTTTTGAGGTTACAAGTGCTAACACAGGAATAGAATTTGGCACTCGCATGCTATAAGTGGGGCTAAACAACTTAAGACTTCTCGTGGCGCGGCGTCCGGTCCAATCCCTCGCCGGCTCACAAGCCGCCGCGAAAGTCGATGTTGAAGTAAGCCGGGGAACTCACACTTGAGATCGGTCATCGCTACACCTCCAGATTGGATTCGTGTTTCTTGGTGAAAGGAAGGGGGAATTGGGGTCACCCATTAGAAGGCCCCTGTCAATAAGTTGCACCTTTCCCTGAACACTTTTTTTCATGCTCTCCGAATTTTTCCTCGTGCTGCAACAGAGTCACTACCTGTTCCGCACCCGGGTTCTCGTTCGTGAGGTGACAGTCCGTTACCGTGGACCGCACCAGTCACCCATCAGGATCAAGGCCATGTCAGAGGGAAGCGGAAACGCTCCCTCTCCTAGCCCCTGGCCACTTTGTGGCCCCAGAAAACCGTTGGTGCCAAGGCATGTCCACTAGTGCAAGGCACAGATCGTGTGGTTTCCCCGTAGGGCCAACCCTTTCCTGGCTCATGCCTTGGGCGGTCAGCGTGCCTCCGTTCTCAGCTGGAGGACTGCTCTTGGATAGGGCAGTAGCTAATCAGGTCTAATGGTTGTGAACCAACCCCATTTGCAGCTCACTGTCCCAGCCAGCGTGAGGATCAGGTAAATCGGGAATTTTGGGGTCAGGTCTTGCAATCACGCAGCCTTGTCAACAGAGGTAAGCGGAATCCTTTCTAATATGTTAATGCAAGACCTGGGTGACCCCTTTTATTGGAGTACATATACTCAAGCTTCGCTAAGAACTGGGGGGTGAGTTGAGAGAATATCGGCGATGCGCTGATAGAGATCCGCAGGCAACTGCAACAACGCCAGGAGTCGGTGTTGCAGTTGATTGAGTGGGGAGACATGGACAAAGGCCTGGGTTGCCTGCTGAACAACCGTCAGGGTGAGCGAGGCAAAGGCCCCCAGAATCATGGCCGCGCTGGGCTGGTTGGTTTTAACGTGAGGATATGCGGGGGAGATGCCCTTGAGTGTCTCATGGGCGTGGTGCAAGGACTGACTGACGGTATAGCGAATGAGGGTTAACGCCCGCACCGCGAGGGAGAGCAAACACAGCAACCCACGAATATGCTCCGTCTTGGTGAGATAGACGGGGGCCAACGACAGCGGACGACCTTTGAGCAGATGAAAGCCTTGCTCGATCCGCCATTCCCCGCGATAAGCCAGTACGACTGCCTGCAGGCTCCATTCCTGAGCGGACGCATTGGTGGCATAGGCGCGCCACCCCAGTCGTGCAATCCGAGCCGCCAGGGCCTGGGCATCAGTCTGGAGGGTATGTACTTTATACCTTACCTCATCGATGAGACGCGATGGTGGCGGCAACGTATGTTTACGGGGTCGTCCCCGGTGCGCACTCACTGTTCGTGTCTGCCGCTCACAGGTCAGCGTCACGCTGAGGAGTCCTTCCACCGCATGCTTCTCCAGAATCCTCTGGCAAGCCGCGTGCAAGGCTTCGGCAGTGGTGTACCGGCGATGCCCTTTGCCTTTGCTTGCCGTCAGCGCGGTGAGCGCGGTGCGAGCCGTGGTCAGACGCTGCCGTAAGCTCTCTTCCTGTGCACGAGCATACTCGGTCGACTGCATGACCAACACCCGTTCGTGCCAGGTCACGCTCACCGCCCGGTCGGCCTCGGGGTAGCTTTGTTCGCGCACGACTTCATACCCGTACCCGATGGTCTCTGCCGAGGCCGAGTGCACGCGCGTCAACGCCACCGTGCCCGCTACGGCAGCGT
>JAYVFX010000984.1:0-2717 GCA_043772795.1 Deltaproteobacteria bacterium | reverse complement strand
GCTGGTTTGAGCAAAATTGAAGACCATGATGATCGGGAGGTGTCCTTCAGAGGAGAACCCAATTTCGAGAGCGCAACCGCTATATGGTCACATGTCATTGAGACGATCGGCATAAGCATAGTTTCCGCAGGTTTCCTCAATGAACTTGATCGAGAGCTAGCGAAGGATCGATACGACGATTACTGTCGTACAACTCTGGCTGCGCAATGTCTAGCTGTCAAGACGATTGCCGGATTGCGGCAATCGCCTTGATACGAGCTAAGACCAATGCGACCCTTTCGTGACTAATATCATCGGGCGGGAGAAGTCTTCATCCTGCGATTTTTGAATGGCACAAGCAAGGGCTGGGTTCGCCGAGACTCTTCTAAACTGGTAACTCTAAATCATCAACGCGCCCACCGCACGGACTTTGAGTTAGTTATAGTAGATCCGAAGGAGTTTCCTCGATGCAACGAACTTTGGCACTTACCGCAGTCGCATTATGTCTGCTTTCCCCGGCATGGGCCGACGTAACGGCCACGGTTGGGATGAGCGGAGGCACGAGCCTCGATCTTGACACCGGGGCGATCGGCGCCACCGCCGACCTACTGCGCATCGCCGGTGGCGGGGGGCTCGCAGCTGTCGGAAATGGCACAGGGATGGTGTTCTTCGGTAGCACCGGAACCACCCCTTTCGACAGCATCACCCAAGCGAACCTTTCGGTACTCACTTATGGCGTCGGGGTCACGTTCCCCGATTCGCTGCTGACGCCAGGCAGGATCATCGCGGCGAGGACCAAGACCGGGAAGTATTCCAAGATAGTGATCACGGCCAACGCCGGGGGCACTCTGGTCCTGGTTTTCAACACCTTTACCGCCAATCCTCTAACGCCAACCATCAATTCCGTGCAGAACAACTATGGACAGATTCCCGCGGGCTTGCCAAACTCCGCTCTCGCTCCGGGCTCTCTGATTTTCATCAAAGGCTCGAATCTGTCGAGTGTGAACGACGGGCAGACGCTGCGTTCGAGCGCCGCCCCTGGCCTTCAGAACACGATCGGTGGAGTCAGTGTCACGGTGACCGTGAATGGGATCTCGCTCAACTGCCCACTGTATTATCTGTCGCCCACGCAGATCAATGCCGTCCTGCCGGGCAGCACGCCGGTGGGTAAGGGAACTATTTTCGTCACCAACAATCAGGACAAAAGCGCGACCTTCAGTATTTCGGTTGCCCAAAGCTCGTTTGGCATCATCAACTACAATGGCACCCTGGCGGCTACCTATGACGCGAACAATGCCCTTATCACCAGTTTCAACGCTGCTAATCCCGGCCAGACGATCGTGATCTGGGGTTCCGGTGTCGGAGGCGATGCGGCCAATGACGACCGGCTCTTTCCGCAGAAGACCAATAACATGGTGAATGTTCCCATGCAGGTGCTGGTGGGGCAGCGGTCGGCTACCATTCTGTATCGCGGACGTTCGCAATTCCCTGGTGTTGATCAAATCGTGGTGACCTTGCCTTCCAACGTGCCCACAGGCTGCTACGTGCCACTCCAGGTTATTACCGGCGAGATCGTGAGCAACGGCGTAACCATTCCGGTGGCAGCCAGCGGCAAGACCTGTGCCGATCCCGACGATCCTCTTACGCCAGCTGTTCTTCGGACCCTGAGCGCGAAAGCAACGCTACGCCTCGGCTTTCTTGCCGTCGGCCGGAACATCGACGTCTCGAGCGGATCCACTACTGTGGGTGTGGAAGGCGACTTCCGAACGGGGACCGCCCTCTATCTCACGTACCAAGTTAACTACTTACCGTCTGTAGGCAACTGCGTAACCCAGTCTGGCAGATCCCCTTACCCAACCGGAACTACCAACCCGCTGGATGCCGGCCCTGCCATCAATGTCACTGGTCTGACGAGCAGTCTTACTCTGAACAGGAAGATATTTACAAATTCAACAGGTTACGCGGCAGCTGCGCCACTTAGTTTTATTCCCGCGACGGGCGGCGACTTTGTCTTCTTTAATCCTACTGCGGGAACGGATGTGCAGCAATTCAGTACGACCGTGTCTGTGCCTTCGAATTTCACTTGGACGAACTCCGCCGCCCTGGCTACCGTCGACCGGCAGGGAGCCACTTTCACCTGGAGCGGCGGCAGCACCGCAGCCTATGTGTCGATCCTCGGCTCGGCTACTGCCGACGGTTCTAGTGCGTCCTTCTCCTGTCGGGCTCCCACTGGTGCGGGCCAGTTCACTGTTCCGTCGTCCGTTCTCCTGGCGATGCCTCCCGGCCCGGGGTTGCTGTATATCGAGGCCGTGAGCAGCCAACAGTCCTTCAGTGCTCCTGGCCTCGACTGGGGGAACCTGTGGGGGCATGTCACCTTTACACGCTCAACCCGCTTTTAATCCCGCGCGGATTGGCCCCGGAATTTTTATTAATCGGGCAACTGAATAGGACCAAGGATGCTTTCCTTTGAAGACTGGTTGGGGTATGGCAACTTCAAGTCACGCCCCATTCTTGACAAGTTGTGAGTTTAACTAAAGTTTGTCCGAAGGAGCTTCCTTGATGCAACGAACAGTGGTACTAACCGTAGCCGCATTATGTCTGCTTTCATCTTCATGGGCGATGGTAACGCCACAGCTGTGCTGACCGGGGGCCTGACCCTCAACCTTGACACTTCCATGGCGGGGAGCCGTATGAGCTGAGAGGTTCAAGTACGGTTCTGAGAGAGCCTCGGGGTGAGA
>JAYVFX010000983.1:0-6361 GCA_043772795.1 Deltaproteobacteria bacterium | reverse complement strand
AAAACGCGCGGAGACCAACACTCACGATACAAAGCGGGAGGAGGAACGCAACCGCAATCCCCCATCGCCACGCCGTCAGGAAATCAGAGTAATTGCCTCGAGCGAAGCTGAGGCTAAAGACCAGCCAAATACCTGGAAGAAAAGCGGCAACTAGGAATCGGAGTTGTTGCCAGTACACAACATCAACGTAGGTCTCCGCTTGCACACTCGCCGCATTGAAGACCGCTTCGAGAGCCAGAACTGCCATACCGGAGGCAAAGATCCGCGTGACGAATGACCGCGCATCCTGGACCAGCGCGATCACCCCGAGCCCGCCACACAACACAGCACCAACGAATAACAGTACAACCGTGGCCGTTATGAATCGTTCAGACGAAAGGTCATCGTGCGAGAGAAAATGTTTTCCCTCCGCGCTACGGGAACAGTCACCAGCATCCACCTCGCAGGCGGTCCCAAGAACGTGTTAGTGTAGATCGGCAAGGGCACGCTTCGCTTCGTCCGCTCCAGCAAAGGTCGGGTTCAACTTCAGCGCCTTGGCCAACGATTCCTTGGCCCCTTGAGCATTGCCCGCTTTCAGATACGCCATTCCTAAGTGATAGGACACCTCAGCACTACTCCCAAGCTTTTCCGCGCTCTCGCGCAGAAGAGAGACAGATCTTTCATACACTCCACGCTTGTACAGAATCCATCCTAACGTATCCGACACTCTGGGGTCTTCCGGGAGCACTTCCTTCGCCGTCTGCGCGAGTTGCAAGGCTTTTTCTTTGTCTCCACCATGCTCTGAATAGAGGTACGCTAAGTTGTTTGCCGCCGGCCCAAAACGCGGATTCAAGGCCATGACTTTCTCGTAGGCGGATTGCGCTTGGGGAATATTTTTGCGCAGCTCATGGATCATACCGGTCAGCATATGCACGCCAAGGTTCTGCGCATTCACTTTCTTCGCATGTTCTAGCTTTTCTAGGGCCTCATCGTAACGCTTAGTCTGTGCATAGAAGCCACCCAACGCCACATACGGGTCAAGCGTGTCAGGGTTGATCTCGATCGCCTGCAGAAATGCCGCTTCGGCTTGACTTCCCTCTCCGCGAGCAAAGTAGACTTTTCCCAGTAACATCTGAAGACCAACGGATGGGGGACTGTTATCGATCTGACTTTTAACGCGGGCCACCGCTTCATCAGAGCGCTTCTCGCTGAAATCCAGATTCACCAGTTGCCCAAGCGGCTCGACAAAACCCGGCTGCATCGAAACGGCCTCGGTGAACGCGGCTCGAGCTTCTTGATTCTTCCCCTGCGCTTGCAGGCCGAGACCTACAAGGTATGGCCCCTGTGAAGTCTTGGGAGCCAAACGAGCAAATTGCCGGTAGGTTTCCGTCGCCTTGACCGCCTCTTTCTTCGCCAGATATGCCCCACCGAGCAGAGTGTACGCCCGTTCGAGCTTCGGTTGTTTCTCGATCATCCCTTCCAATTCTTCAATCGCTGGATCCACACTGCCGGTTCGGATGTTGAGTTCGGCCAGCAAGAGCTGCGCATCAACAAAGCCTGGAGCGTTCGCTTTGGCCTCTTGCAGTTCGAGCTTCGCTTGGTCAACACTCCCGGCTTGCAGCCGTGCAAGGGCAAGTTGATAATGCGCAGAAGCAGACTGGGGCTCCTGACGCAGGACCCGCTGGAGCTCCTCAATTGACGCGGTTGTTTCACCCTGCACCAGGTGCAGCTGTCCACGCAGCAAATGCCCATCGACATCCTCAGGGTTCTTTTTCAGAATCACCTCAATAGCCTTCAAGCTCTCTTCATATTTCTTCTCTGCCAAAGCGATTTGGGCCGTTCGCCGCCAGGCTGGCAGAAAATCTGGGGCTTGCTTGTTAATGTCCGCCAGCACCTGTTTCGCCTCCTCTGGACGACTGAGCGTGAGATAGAAATCCGCTAACGTCACTCGCGCAGGAGAACCTGCCGGCGCAATCGCCGCCGCCGCCTTAAGCTCCTGCTCCGCATTCTCCGCGTCGCCCTTGGCAAGATACAAGTTCCCCAAAAGAGTGTGCGCCTCAATAGACTTGGGTTCAACAAGGACTGCACGCTTGAAGGCTTGCTCGGCCTTTCCCAACTCTTGCTTACGCAGGGACAACGCTCCCAGCGCCAGATAGGGCTTGGCCTGCTCGCCGAAATCAGGCTGTACGCGTTCTAATTTTGCGATCGCCTCTATCACTTCTTGTGGGGTTTCCGCAGCGCCAGCCCACAAGAGGAGGGCATCAAGGTTTTTAGAGTCTCGTTCAAGAATGAAGCGCGCCTCCTCTCGAGCTTCGGCGTTTTTACGACCAGCAAGATACATCGTCCCCAACTTCAGCCGAGACTCAATGTCGTCAGGCACCAACTCTTTTGTTTTCAATAGAAAAGGGAAAGACGGTCCCAGCTCACCCAATTGATAGTAGGCTAAACCTAACCTTTGGATAGAGTGCACATTCCCACTATCAATACGCAACGCATTACGGTATTCAATGACTGCTTCGCGATAGTGCTGCTGGCTATAATATTCATCCCCACGCCGAATGTAACGAGCTTTTTTCTCCGCCGGTGAGCGAGTACATCCCGCCATCACGATGATCACCGCCAACACGGCTGCGGTCATCCCGCCCAAGAACCCTCTCAGCATATGCATCCTCATTTCGTTCCGCTATGCGACTATTCTGGCAAAAATTCCCGTAATAATGGCCGGAGTACACGAATGTACTCCACCTGATGAGCAAAGGTCTCCTCTACCGTGGTCCTGACTGGGCTCGTCACGCGCACGAGTGCGCCATCCGTACGGTTGTGCACGATCGCATTTCTAATCAGCTGGAGTTTTGCGTCAACCTCCCGTGCCACAACCTGTCCCTGCGCCTGATACCAATATGTCACAACCTGTCGGTATGTCTCTTTTTGTAAGACGTACCGGTTCACCACAATTCCGTGAGGCTCGCCGTCAAGCGGAATCTGGATCAGAGACGCTTCTAACGGCTCCCATCCACCTCCAGGCAAACAGTGCTTTGGCGAATGAATTTGCGCTCCTTTTCGTTGCGTATCCCAATAGCCGACATAGAGCCACAGATCATGTCCAGCTGCGTCGCTGTAGCGACGTTGGAGATAATCATTCAGCTTGAGAATATTGAGCACATCGGGCGCGATCGTGGCATCTTCCTGCCCTCTCCACACGCCGACCACTTGAGAAAGCTGCGCCAGCGGTTTGTGGATGGGCACAGCTTCTCCATGTGATCGCAATTGCAGAAACAGGAAAGTCGCGAGCAACAGAGAGATCGACACACCCGCGCGAAACCAGTTGTTCATAGTGTCACGCAGATCTGAAATCGGCGTCGACAGGAGCGTGTCGACGCCGAAACGGCCCCGATTTCGAGTTTCCCGGTGGTTATACAACCCACAACGCATGTTCTTCGACAATGCGAGAATATGGAATTTCCCGTCATCAGTCCTCCCTCACACATATCGCAATGGAGGAAATCGTACACCAAGCGCAGACTTGAGTCTCTCGCTTATTGCTTGTTTTGGCCAGAGGCAATCGTCTTCAATAGTGTATGAACCCCCAAAAGACTAGCAAAGGCAACAAGAAAAATGACCCAGCCTGAAAAAGAATGGAAGACCCCCTGTGCGTACCTCGCCCCGAACCATTGCCCGAGCAAACCTGTCACAACTACCCGACCAGCATTGGCAACGACTGTAATCGGAATAGCAGATACAATCAGTAAGAGACGAGACCACGTTTTCGGCAAGGTCAGATATGCCCACGCAACCGCGAGCGCGACCAGTGAGACCAAAGAACGAATGCCACTGCACGCTTCAGTCACTCCTAAAGAGATCTGGCTGAGGTGAATGACGTTTCCATCGCGCAACACCGGAATTCCTAATGTATCCAAAACCCAGGTCGCGTTGCGCGCCGCCAACCCCTGAAGCGGAAAGGCCACCGCGTTAAAAACAATCGCTGGTAAGGGAATCATAAAAAAAAGGAACCCTAACGGAAACAAGAGTGCCCGGAGCATCGGTGGCCCTAAGTGGAAGAGAATGAGCCCGGCAAGAATGCCGATGAAAGAACTTCGTGTGAGGAACTCCTCTGCGCCGATATCTCCAAGCACCAGAGAGCCGATTCCGCCACTGAGCACCACAAGCCCCAGCCAGCTTCCGTGCCGCGGTATTCTCTTCAGCGTACCGCGGTGCTGCCACACCAAGAAGCCGCTAAAGAGTGGAACCAAAAAACCATGAGAGTAGTTGCCGTCATTCAGCCAATCCGAAAAGAGCCCGGGAAATATAGGCGCGTAGAGACCAACGATAATGACGGTCAGCGCGAGCCCAAGAACGACCAATTGATACCGGTTGTCCTCAACAATGGTAAGGGGAGCACTTTCCATTCGTACCGACACTAGTTTTTCCACATTCAGACTCTTCACCTTCGTCTGAGGACATCACGCTCATAAGAACAAAAATACCGGTAGCTTTTTTACCAGGGTAGAACCATTTTATCACATTCAACAACCACATATACTCAATAATTACAGCGGAATGCGGGTGTCGGCAGATAACAGAATTTCCTTAATACATTCATTATAGGTTCAATCTGTACGCCGATACCTGCAAGCAAGAATGACAAGACCCTTTTATCAACGTTTAACAGAACAAAAGAGGAAACTTTTCATATCATGATGAAATAAAAAACGTAGACATCAATACCTGCCACATTCTCACCTCGCGCTCGCCAAGGGCAAACCTCTCGAAAGAGTGGGACGCAAAACTACTGGCCTAAATCCCGGCAAGGGACATGGTCGCAGAGTTGCCGAGCGAACACAGACTTCCCGCTAGGCTGTGTCTCGCGTTCGGCCGAAGGAGGTCTATGCATACCGCACTCCGGAGCTTACGCTCTCACCATTTCTTCGCTCTCGTTGCTTTTGTTTTTACCACCTTGTGGTCTGGGGGAGGAAGTCCAGCGCTTGCCCAGCTTATCCCCCAAACGCAGTTAAGCGTCGCTGGAGTCGATAGCGAACAAAGCGCGGTTTACGCCGCCAGCAAGAGTATCGATGGCAATGCCAAAACGATGTGGCACACCCAATGGAGCCCCACAGTTGCACCATTTCCCCACCAACTGACACTTCGCCTCGCAAGTTCCTATATCGTCACCGGACTACGCTATTTGCCGCGTCAAGATGGCTCGCTTTATGGTATTATTACTGCCTACGCCGTTTATGTGAGTACTGATGGTGTCACGTGGGGAACACCCGTCGCTAGCGGCACGTGGCCGGGTACCTCTGCACAGAAAGAGATATCGTTCGCAGGCAAAGAGGGACGGTATGTTCGTCTGGTAGCCACAGCTGCAGCATCTACTGCAAAGTACAGAGGAACCTATACGAGCGCGGCGGAAATCAATCTGCTAGGAACCCTGGTACCAACGCCGCCCCCTGTGCCGACTGTTCGCACCCTTACGTGGCTCGATAGTGCGACCAACGAAGATGGGTTCAATATCGAGCGCAAGGCTGTCGGCACAACTGGTTTTGTCCGTCTTACTGTAGTAGGAGCGAACACCACGTCCTACCAGGATACCCAGATCCAGTCTGGGGTAACATACTGTTATCGCATCCAGGCTTTCAATACGGTAGGCTTGTCACCATTCTCGAACGAGGCGTGCACTCTCAATCAATCCGCCGCACCCGCTACTCAAGTATCGTCCAGCAGCCTGACGACGAGTGGCCAAGTATCTGGGGCGCTACGCCAGAGGCTCGGCACCTCCGGGATCTCACCGCAGACCCCAAAGAGCAGCTCCACGGATTCCTCCGCAGAGACCCGGCAGACCGTACCGGTACAAATTGGTGTGTTCCGTCAACGCACCGCCACCTGGTATCTTGACCGTAACGGGAATGGAAAGTTGGACGACTGCATCGTCGACGCATGTCCAGCCACGTTTGGCGTCGCCGGAGACCGCCCAGTCATCGGCGATTGGGATGGATCTGGAATGGATCGACTCGGGGTCTTTAGTCCTGCTACGCAGATGTGGGATCTCGATAAGAACGGGAACACTATCTGGGAAGCCTGTGACTACGATCTCTGCCAGGGACCATTCGGCATGGCCGCGGACATCCCTCTCAGTGGGCGTTGGCGAGTCGGAAGCAAGGCCGCAACCATCGGCGTCTATCGCCCGTGGACTGGGCAGTGGATTCTCGATCTCGACGGCGATGGACGGTTACGTGCAGACGATACACACCTGGGACCTTTTGGTGAGCCATCTGACCTTCCAGTCGTAGGAGATTGGACTGGGACTGGTGAGACACACATCGGCACGTTCAACCCCCAGACTGGCGAATGGCGCCTGGACCTCAACGGGAATGGCACGTTTGAC
>JAYVFX010000982.1:0-4270 GCA_043772795.1 Deltaproteobacteria bacterium | reverse complement strand
TGCCTAACCCGCCGCGCCACCGCATCGCGGCCATGTTGAGACTCTGCTAAATCTGAAAGGCCGCGTTGTGGCCGCTCGCGGTGCGCGGAGGCGTTAGGCCTCCAGAACCTCTATCTATAACAAATGCCTATGGACCAGAACCAGTATCAACTTGAAGATTACAAACAAATCTGGAACGCAATCATTGATGTCGATAAGCGTATTCTACAGGTTTTTGGTTCAACAATCGTGATTGCAGTTTCTTTGCTTTCCGCTGTAGCAGGTCTCGTTCTCGGCAAAGGGGCGGGCGACGGTATGTCTATTGTGTTCGCGTATTTAGGACTGGCGCCTTCTCTCATTCTGATCCCGTCTTTTAATCTTATGCTTTCTCAGCGCATCGATATTATGAGGTTGGGTGCATATCGGCGAGTGTTTTATGAAGAACAATACGCAAGAGAGGGATGGGAAGTACACCTCTACAAGTTTCGCAACCTAGAACAAAAGGAATCCAATGACCCTATTCCTTGGAGTTTTTGGGCAATTTTTGCCGCATCAGCGGCACTATTCTCGTATGGACTGATCAAAACCTGTGCGTCGCTCTGGCATTTGTCATTCCTAGTAATTCCAACTATCTTTCTCGGGACAACTCACTACAAGTGGTCTCGAGTAATATCAAAGATATTGCCAAAGTATGTCGAGCTGTGGAGAAAGGTGCAGGGAGATAGAAAAACGGCCTAACCAGCCGCGCCACCGCATCGCGGCCACGTTGGGACTGTGAAGAAGCCGAAGAGCCGCGGTCTGGCCGCTCGCGGTGCGCGGGGGCGTTAGGCCTCACAACACGAAAAGGAGAAAATTGATGAGTACAATTTCGGTAACTTGGACAAACTCGGCTCTAGAAGCGATTCGAAATCTGGGGCACAACCCCAGTCCACTGGAGCGTGCACGCATTGGGCCACCCATGGTGGCGCGCTCGCTCGCTATCCTCCACACGGCAATCTACGACGCCTGGGCCATCTACGACCCGCAGGCATTCCCGACGCAATTACGTCTGCCAAGCAAACCCGCCGGTACCAATGCGGAACGGATACGCGCCATGAGCCAAGCGGCATATCGCGTACTCTCAGATCAGTTCCCGAGCGAGACAGCGGTTTTTGATGCCACCATGACCGGCTTGGGTTTTCCGCTTAACGATGCCACGCGCGATGCTAATTTACCGGAAGGCATTGGCAACCTCGCGGCGGACGCTGTGCTGGGCTATACGACGGATGACGGGGCCAACCAGCGTGGAAACCTTACAGCAAGCGGAGCGCCTTATGCGGACTACACGGGCTACGCCTCCGTCAATCCACCTATCGTGACCCTTCAGCCTACCGCGCCAGCGGACATCCCGCATCCCGATCGCTGGCAACCGTTAGGTTACGAAGACGCATCGCACATACTCCGTGTACCCGGATTCATTGGGCCACAATGGGAGCGCGTTAGGCCTTTTGCCCTTACCAGTGAATCGCAATTTCGTCCTAACCCGCCAGCTGCGCTCACCTCACAAGCGTTCCTAGACCAAGCCCGGCATGTCATCGGTGTGCAGGAAAAATTGGAAACCAAGCAAAAAGTAATCGCAGAGTATTGGGCTGACGGCCCAAACTCCGAATTACCACCGGGTCACTGGGAACTATTTGCGGCCTTCGTTTCCAATCGCGATGCTCACACTCTGCACCAGGACACAAAGATGTTTTTCGCCTTGGCTAATGCCATCCATGATGCAGCTATTGCGACTTGGGAAGCCAAGCGATGTTATGATTATGTGCGCCCTGTCACTGCGATCCGTCATCTGTTCCGAGGCAAGAAAATCAAGGGATGGGATGGGGGTGGATTTTCTACGATTAAAGGACAAGCTTGGCGTCCCTATCAAGTTCCTACCTTCCCTACCCCGCCATTTCCTGAATTTACTTCCGGACATAGCGGATTTTCCACGGCAGCTGCGGAAGTACTCAAGCGGTTTACGGGCAGCGATGCATTTGGCGCCAGTTATACCCAGTCTGTGCCGCTACGGGTTGAACCGTCTTTGGCAGCTGCGGTTGGCGTAACACTCGAGTGGGACACCTTTAGCGAAGCAGCGCTTGAAGCAGGCGAATCCCGTCTTTATGGAGGAATCCACTTTTATGAAGGCAACGTCGTGGGTTTGAGCCTCGGACGAAAGGTCGGCGCTCAAAGCTTCGATAAGGCTGAAGGCTACTGGACAGGTCGAGTTTAGCAATCTGGGGCCATGGGGTCACAGCCTCGATTAACCGCAGCGATGCCTAACGAGGCGCTGGAGAGGAACGCCGCAAAAAACGCGGCGCCTCTCAGCTTGGGCGTTAGGCTCGAACTTGAAAGAAAATCATAGGGAACTCTTGGCGGGCTGCGCAAAGGAAAAAGACGAAGCCCCACCAAAGAACCTCACAACGACCACAACCACAACCACAACCCCTAAGCCTCGCCGCAACCACGAGGATTGAGGGCACGAAGTGAAAGCCGAAGCAGAAGGAACAAAACGAGGGGGTCCAAAGAAAGAACAGGGGCGCGGAGTGAAGGGCGACCCCATAGGAACACAACGAGACGTGACAAGAAGTGCGGGAACCGTCTCGGAGTAAAACCGCCTAACCCGCCGCGCCACCGCATCGCGGCCACGTTGGGGTTCTGCTGAACCTGAAAAGGCGCATTTTGGCCGCTCGCGGTGCGCGGGAGCGTTAGGCCGTCGTCCAGCACGACGTACTCGCTACAGAAAGGAAGAGCTTATGCAACGTAGCTCGGTGCTATCCATCATTATTATTCTTGGGCTCGCGCTGGCTGTTCCGGTGGGCGCAGGAGAGCTTCCCTACACGTTCACAACTATCGATGTACCTATCCCTGGCGCTGACACTTTTGCCAGCGGCATCAACAATGCCGGCGAGATTGTCGGCGATTTCCCTGCCATTGATCTCGCGGCGGAGCGAGGCTTTTTGAAGTCAGGGTCCACCTTCACTTTTTTCGATGCCCCTGGCGCTACTGGACCTTTTGGCACTCAACCCAAGGGGATCAACACAGCCGGTCAAATCGTGGGTTTCTTTAGCGACAGGGGGCAGCCTTTCATCCATGGCTTTCTGAAAGTAGGGAACCAGCATCACTCCCATTGATGTACCCGGGGTCGGAAGCGTCCAAGCGTTTGGGATCAATGACGCGGGCCAGATCGTGGGGGCCGTCGGCGCCCATGGCTTTCTGAAAGAGGAAACCGTTGTGGTGCTTATCGACGCGCCTGGCATCGATCCTGATCTCGGCTCAACGGAGGCCCACGGAATCAATAACGGCGGCCAGATCGTGGGGTCCTTCATCGAATCCCCCATTCGCCGTCGCGGGTTCTTGAAAGATGGCCCGACCTTCACGCCCATCGATTTCCCCGGTGCTATGAACACTGACGCATTTGGGATCAACGATGTCGGCCAGATTGTGGGAGCCTTCGAGGATACTACTGGGATCCATGGTTTCCTGAAGACAGGGGACAGCTTTATGACGATCGATGCCCCTGGGGCCTTTTTAACTGCGGCGAGAGGAATAAATAACGCTGGTCAGATTGTCGGTGTTTTCAGAGAACCTCTCCTAACGGGTAGTAGGTTTCATGGATTTCTCGCAACCCCTGTTTTTACTGTTCCTTCGAAGATCTTCGATGCGAAAGTGATCCTCTCAATGAGCACAAAAGGGAACGATCATTTCTTCGCTAAAGGCTCTTTCACATTAGGCGAGGCAAGCGACGGCATCGACCCCTTAGCAGAATCAGTGGTCTTTTCCCTAGCCGACCCGGACGGGACATTTTTTGACCAAACACTTCCGCCGGGTTCCTTTGAGCCATTTGGGAAGAGAGGCTTCTTGTTCCGCGCCCCTAAGGGGAGTACTGGCATCCGTTTGATGATCATCAAGCCCACAACAAGTGCAGGAGAGTTCACCTTCGAAATACTTGGAAAGAAGCTTGATCTCAGCGGGACAGATAACCCACCCGTGACGGTTTCACTTCAGATTGGGAATGATGCTGGTTCAGAGACGCTTCCTTGTCGGAATTCATCAAAGGCGTTGATCTGTCGGTGAGATGAAAGAGGTTAAGGTTTATGTAGTGGAGGCTCAAGCTAGCCTAACTTTCCGCTGGAGAGGGCCGCCACAAAAAGCGCGGCGCCCCTCAGCTTGAGGCGTTAGGCGCGGACCAAGAGGATGCCACGGGAAACAATGGTAAGGGCGCGAAAAGCAAATAGATGACGCATCCTTGCCCCACACATAAGAAAGGCAG
>JAYVFX010000981.1:0-3258 GCA_043772795.1 Deltaproteobacteria bacterium | reverse complement strand
TATCGCTCCCATCTTGAGCGAAAGCGCTGCCAGCTGCTGCTAACAGCAGCACGAACATAAACGCACCAACCAACCCTAACTTCTTCATACGGACTCCTTTCATACTTTCCTCCCGACGAAGTTTTGTGGGCACGCCACTCCTCTTATCCTCTTCCACCCCTCGCCCCTTCGCCATTCAGAAAGTGGTTAATGTGGCAATGTTTATTAGTGATGCTCTCCGTGTTCCCCGTGTCCAACGACGTTGGCAACATAGACCATACTGAGCAGGGTGAACACAAAGGCTTGCAAAAAGCAGACGAATGCTCCCAGTAGATAGAAGATCACTGGAATCACTAGCTTGGTCAGACTGGTAAAGATCTCGATCGTCAGATGGTCCCCGGTCATATTCCCCAGGAGACGTAACCCAAGGGAAAGAGGGCGGACACAGTTGCTAATAATTTCCAACGGAATCATCAGCGGTGCCAGTATGAGCAATGGGCCAGCAAAATGTTTGAGATATCCGAGTCCCTGCTCTTTGAAGGCGAAAAAATTATATGCAATAAATGAAACCAACCCTAAAGCAAATGATACATTAAAATTTGCCGTGGGCGGAGCAAACCCAGGAACAAGTCCGATCAGATTGGCAAACAAGATAAAGACAAAGAAGGAGCCGTACAGATTGATGTACTTGCGCCAGTGGTGGCCGATCGTACTTTCGGCCATCCCAGCAACTCCTTCAACGAGTAACTCAGCAATGTTGCGGAGGCTCAAAGAACCGTCTGGTATGGCGGGATCTTCAGCCGCGTTCAATTGTCGGCGGGCGATAAGCGCGAAGATGACCACAATCGCGGCAACGATGAGTGAAGTCGCAACGTGATCAGGCAAGGTGTTAAGACCGGGGATAGCAGAAACCCAAGTAAAGGGATGCTCCATGTGTGTTCCGTTATAAAATTAGGAATGAAGAATAGTTATTTTTCTGGCACTGCTACTCGGGAGCCGTTCCACGAGTCGAGCAGGCTGACTATCATGCAGGTTAAAACCAGTAAAGAGACCCCGACCATAAAGCTCAACGGCTGTATCGGATAACGGATAAACATGGCGCTGAGCAAGAGGAGAAAAATCAGTCCCTTAGCAATAACCAAGAAGGCCGCACCACGTCTTCCTTGCGGACCTTCTCCAGTGCGAAAGAGGAGAAGTGAAACAATTTTTTTGAGCAGCCAAAAATTGATCTGCATGATCAGACCACCAGCGAGAAAGCTAGGAACGTGAACGAGATTCATCCCCCAACCAACCAGAGTACCAACTCCGAGGAGAGAGAGGTTCACCCGTTCAATTTTTTCTATCGTCTTGTTGTTCACGGCGAGCAGAGATTTCTTGCAGGACAATCACGAGGCGATAGAAACCACTCGCTAGACCGAGTATCGCCCCAATGAATACCCCCCAGGGTGTAGTACCAAAGTGCGAGTCTATATAGTTCCCGCCAACGACCCCAACGATAGCGGCAACAGCAAACTCCAGCCCAATTGTGCTGTACTTTCCATAGGTAAGGAGTGAGTTCTCTTTTGCCATCGCTCCTCATAGATACGAACTAGTGCAGGCTCCCGAGGACCTCTTTCGCAGCAGCAACAGTCTCCTGCACTTCCGCTTCACTATGCGCAAGAGAAATAAAGGCGGTCTCAAACTGCGAAGGCGGAAGATACACTCCACGTTCGATCATGCCTTGGAAGTAGCGTGCGAATACTTTGGTATCACTTTGGGTTGCAGTCGCACTGTCACGCACATTGGTCACGCCAAAGAATAATGTGAACATTGAGCCAATCTGATTCACGCAAGCGGTAGTCCCAATATCTTTGACTGCTTGTCGCAATCCCTCTGCCATCATCGTTCCCAGTGCATGAAGTCGGTCATACGTTCCAGGCTTACTGATAAGTTTGAGGGTCTCAATCCCAGCCGTTACTGCTAACGGATTTCCAGAAAGCGTTCCGGCTTGATACACCGGCCCAATAGGAGCAAGCAGGTCCATTATTTCGCGCTTTCCACCGACTGCGGCCAATGGCATCCCACCACCAACGACTTTTCCTAAACAGGTCAGATCTGGCGTTATACCGTATCGCTCCTGCGCTCCTCCTCGTCCGACACGGAAACCGGTGATGACTTCATCGAATATCAACAACGCACCATAATGTTGTGTCAGCTTTCGTAATCCAGAAAGGAAATCAGGATCAGGAAGAACAAGCCCCATGTTCCCAGCGATGGGCTCAACAATAATTGCGGCAATTCCTGTTAGATCGGCCTCGAAGCATGCGGTCACACTTGCCAGATCGTTATATTTCGCGACGAGTGTTTGACTAGCGAACGCTTCAGGCACTCCGTCGCTATCAGGTGAGCCGAAGGTAAGTGCACCAGACCCAGCACGGACCAATAATGCGTCACTATGACCGTGGTAGCAGCCGTCAAATTTTACAATCTTGGTTCGCTTCGTATATCCGCGCGCAAGACGAAGGGCAGTCATCGTTGCTTCAGTTCCTGAAGACGTGAGACGAACTTTCTCGATCGACGGCACAGCCTCAATGATCATTTTCGCCAGTTCAATTTCTCGTGCTGTCGGCGCACCAAAACTCGTGCCTCTCTTGAGACTCTCTTCGAGTGCTTTCACAATTTGTGGGTGCGCATGTCCGGCAATCAATGGTCCCCAAGATCCCACATAATCAACATATTCTTTGCCATCAGCATCAATGACTCGACACCCACGACCACGTTGAATGAAGAGTGGATTGCCTCCAACGGCGCGCCAGGCGCGGACCGGACTGTTTACACCACCGGGGATGTATTGTTGCGCTTCGAGAAAAAGCTTATGGGACGTAGACATAGATAGTGCTCATTGCGAGTGAATATTTTCCCTCAGCTAACACCCCTACTCTGACGAGTCAAGGCAAAGAAAAAATCTCTGCGAAGACACACACTTCCATTACCCCTGATTTTTTTGCTTGCATTGAAAAAAAAAAACGTTTAAGCCTTCGCTTACTCGTTCAATCAATTTTACTTTTTTCCAGTACATGTAGGTAAAGGAAAGTAGTGAAGTCCTTTCCCCTCTCTCCCAATGCCGCTGGTGAATTACCGGAGTGACCTAGGGACGGAGAAAGAGAAGGTGGGGGAGAGGTGTGTGGAAAACTCCGTGGCGGAGGGGGAAAACTTCCTATGGTAACGCAAGTTGGAGAGTTATTCACAGGTGTGAATAACTTCCTCACCAAGGTCATTGGGGAGGATGGTGTGCAGCAG
>JAYVFX010000980.1:0-3198 GCA_043772795.1 Deltaproteobacteria bacterium | reverse complement strand
AGGCTGAAGGGAAAATAAAAGGGGGAAACGGATAAACGGGTAAATGGGTAAAGGTACAACATGAATGTTCATCGTTTACGGAATCGAGTTTTCACACAGCTCTTCAGTTATTTCCCTGGGTTGACTACACGCTGGCTCAAGCAGCAACAGATCGAAGACTATGGAATTCCGCCGTGGACACCGCTGCGCAAGCCGATCTCGGCGTGTACGGTGGCGTTGGTGACGACTGCAGGGGTACATCTGAAGACTGATGAACCGTTTGCTATGGTGGACAAGGAGGGTGATCCTAGCTTCCGTGTCCTTCCGCGCGAAACTGCACTTGAACAATTGTGTATCACTCATGATTACTATGACCATCGCGATGCCGACAAAGACCTCAATATCGTCTTGCCGTTGACGCGTCTGGACGAACTCGCCCATGAGGGCGTTATTGGTGGCGTTGCGCCGTTTCACTATAGTTTCATGGGCCACATTGATGGCCGTCACATTCAGCGATTGTTAACCGTGACCGCTCCGGAGGTTGCACGACGACTCAAACGAGAAAAGGTAGACGCCGTCGTCCTGACTCCTGCATGAGGATTGTGTAACCGGTCCGTCGGACTGGTCGCCCGTGAAATTGAACGACAGGGGATTCCCACGATCTCGTTAAGCATCCAACGTGAGTTGACCGAGAAAACTCGGCCTCCACGAGCAGTCTTTCTGCGCTGGCCGTTTGGCCATCCACTTGGCGAACCGTTTAACGTGGCGCAACAGCGATGGATACTACTGGATGCTTTGCGGGCATTAGTAGACATCCAAACACCAGGGACTATCGTTGATCTGCCGTATCTGTGGCGCAGGTCCGGACCATGGGAAGAGAGTTGAGAGTGAAGAGTTGAGAGTGAAGAATGAAGAAAAGGAAATGCCAGGCGATGAAGGCAGGCTACAAAATTTTGTGGACGGTCTTTCGCTATACTTGGAGGACAGCGTGAGGGAGCGGAACTTTGAATGGAATCTCGCTTTTGCCAGCGACGAGGTCATTGAAGGCTTAGAGAAGATGTGCGGCAAGGAAGCGTATCCGTATACCAAAGAAGAAACGGATGGCGAGACCCGCTTTCACGTGACCCTGCCCGACGGCAACGTGACACTTTGTGTGCGCCCGCAAGCTGCCCAATACCCCCCGTTCAATGCCATCTTCAAATTTCAACGGACGATGTTGCTTGTATCGATGCCTGAGGCCGAGCCACTGACTGTAGAAACTTTTTACCGGAAATTGACTCTAACCTTTTTGCGCGCAGGGGGCTGAGACGGAGTAACGAGTACTGAGTAATGAGTAGACAGGCGGTGAGGGACCATCGATACATGCGACTCTCGATTGTCATCCCCACACTCAATGAAGCGCCCTCAATCGTGCAGACGCTCGTGCGTATACGACAGGAAGGCGAGTGTGAATTGATTGTTGTTGATGGCGGGAGCACCGATAGCACGCTAGAGCTTGCGCGTTCACATGCTGACCTCGTGGTCACTGCGCCGCGCGGACGTGCTCAGCAGATGAACACCGGCGCGCGTGAATCGAGCGGTGAGGTCTTGCTGTTCCTCCACGCCGATACGAGACTTCCGTCGGGATTCCTTCAGCTTCTTACGCAGACACTCGATGATCCACAAGTAGTGGGAGGTCGGTTCGATGTTCGCCTTGACGCAGACGGATGGCCATTTCGTATGATCGAAACGATGATGAACCGGCGCTCTCGGTTGACACGGATCTCAACCGGGGACCAAGCGATGTTTGTTCGCCGCCAGGTGTTTCAAGAAATCGGCGGGTATCCGGCCCTTGCCTTAATGGAAGACGTAGAATTCAGCCGCAAACTGAAACGGGTAGGAAAAATTGCCTGCTTACCTGAACGAGTAGTGACCTCTGCCCGGCGCTGGCAGCGAGGCGGCGTGTTCCGCACGATCGTACGGATGTGGACCCTCCGCTTATGTCACTTTATGGGAGTGCCTGTGTCACGATTGCGGGAGTTTTATGCCGATACGCGGTAATGTGACACGAGGTACTTCCGGTCCCAAAAAAAGAGGCAGCACCGCTAGTGATATAGCGAGGGTGCTACTGACCGCCAAGACAAGCAGGAGTCCCATGCTGAAGATGCCGTAGTGGCGACTGATCAATAGACTGCCAAAACCAACCATCGTACTCAGGGAAAATAAGGTCACAGCCTGACCTGTACTGCCACCGACAACTTTCCAGCCTTCATGGCCTTCCGCTCGCGCACGGCGGACCAGGTAGAGGCCACTCTCGACACCGATACCCAGTGTGATGGGCACGACTACGAGATTGGCGAGATTAAACTGAAGGTGAAAAATTCGCATTAACCCTGCCGTCCAGAGCATCCCACCGACCACAGGCAGCATAGCGAGGAGTACGTCTGTGAGCTTTCTCAGTGTCAGTAGCGTAACCAACAGAGTCGCACAAGCAGCATAGAGTCCACCTTCAATATAGCCGCGTTGGATTGCCCGGATGGATTCGTAACCGATGATCGGAGAGCCGGTGACATCCGGATCTACTTGTCGTAATTGGCTGACGAAAGCCGTGAGAGGAGCCGAGTCCCAGATGTCGTGACGTGAGTAGATCTGAAGGAGGAATTGTTGGCCGTCGGCGCGCACGAAACGCTCACGGACTTGCGTAGGAAGGTCGGCAAGCGAAAGCGGCCCTGCCGGATGCAAATTATCCTGTAGCAACGACCATCGTTCTGCGAAGTCGGCAATGAGCGGGGTTTGTAGGCGCTCCAAGGCTGCGCGTGTTTCATCCTCTTGGTTGGTATTGAGACGAGCAAGCAGGCGTGTCAGCAACGCCCTGACTCCGGCAATCTCCTGGTCTGAGGGCTTCTGTTGTGGGTCCCAGTCTTCCGTGCTGTGCTGCAATTTGAAGTTGAGCCGTTCCAGGATTTGCTTCACCTCTGCCAGTGATACAACCATTGCCTGTGGTACTGTCCTTGGCAGATTAGCGAGGAAGGGTTGCAGTTGTGTGACGAGGCGAAGTCGCTCCGCTTGTTCGGTGGAAGAGGCAAACCCCACCGCCTCTACTCGTTCGACGACCGGCAGACGCTCAAATTGCGCCGCTTTCTTGGCAGCCTCTTCCAAGCTGGGTGCGGTGGCGAGGGCAAACCACGAGGACCGTCCAGCCTGGGCAATCACTCGTTGTTCCCAAATGACGGATTCTGT
>JAYVFX010000979.1:0-2429 GCA_043772795.1 Deltaproteobacteria bacterium | reverse complement strand
TCTCTTTGCTGACTTCAGGGGAAAAGCTATGAGCGCTACCGTTGAGAAAGACTATTTACTCAGTCCCTACCGTGTACTGGATCTCACCGGTGAACACGGCCTGATGTGTGGCAAGGTGCTCGGCGATTTCGGTGCTGAGGTGATTCTCGTCGAGCCGCCAGGTGGACATCCGGCGCGTTCCATCGGCCCGTTCTATAAAGATGAACGACACCCGGAAAAAAGTTTGTTCTGGTTCGCATTTAATACCAGCAAGAAAAGTGTCACGCTCGACATCATGCACTCAGAAGGACAGAAGCTTCTGAAGGAATTAGTGCGACAGGCAGATATTGTCGTCGAGTCGTTCGCGCCAGGATACTTGGATGCTCTTGGTCTTGGCTCTGCTGCCCTCTCGGCAATCAAGCCCGACCTTATCTTCACTTCTATCTCTCCCTTTGGTCAGACCGGCCCGCGCCGCAACTGGAAGGGAACGGACCTCACCTTACAAGCCCGTAGTGGGATGCAGTACCTGTTAGGAGATCCCGACCGTGCGCCGGTGCGCATCAGTATCCCGATGATTGCCACCAAAGGTGGGATTGAAGCAGCGAATGCCTCACTATTTGCGCTATTTCACCGTAATCGGACCGGTGAAGGGCAGCACGTTGATGTGGCATTACAACCGGTCGGCGTATGGCAGATGATGAATGCCTCATCATTTCCTAAGCATCACGGGGCTGACCAGAAGCGTGCTGGCGATCGTTATAACGCTGGGTTTGGTAATGCGCGCGCTATTCTGGCTTGTGCTGATGGCTATGTGACTTTTCTCACCATGGGAGGACACATGGGGGCACCGACGCTGTATGCGATGGGACGTTGGATGGAGAGCGAAGGGAAGTTGCCAGATGTGATGCGAGGCAAAAAGTGGGAAGAATGGGATATGGGGAAGCTTGCCACTGATGTGACGGCGCAAAAAGAACTGGACGATCTCAATGAAACGCTGGCCAAATTTCTTGCCACCAAGTCCAAGTGGGAGATCTTCGAGCGCGCTTGCAACGAGAAAATCCTGGCGGCGCCAGTCAATAACGTGAAAGATCTCGTCGAGCATCCCCAACCAAACGCACGCGGCTTCTTCCACCAACTGCGGCATGAAGAGTTGGGAACCGACATCCTCTATCCCGGCCACTGGGCGCTCATGACTAACGCTCAGGCTGGTCCACGTTTCCGCGCGCCGCACATTGGGGAACACAACAAAGAGATCTATTGTCAGCGTCTTGGCTATTCTGTGGGGCAGGTGCAAGGCTGGCGGCGAGAAGGCATTGTATGAATAGAAAGAGTAGTCAGCATTCAGTAGTCAGTAGAAGAAGAAAGGAGTCAGTAGTCAGCATTCAGTAGTCAGTAGTCAGTAGTCAGTAGAGAAAAGAGAGTCCATGCTGGCTACTGACTACTGGCTACTCGTTTTGGCATGCTGACTACTGGCTATCTTCCTGAAAGGATTCCCTATGTCCCGACCTTTCGACGGTATCAAAGTTCTCGATTTCGGTTGGATCGGTGTTGGACCCATCACAGCGCGTTATCTTGGAGACAACGGTGCGACGGTGATTCGTGTGGAGTCACTGACGCGATTCGATGGCCTCCGCATGGCTCCGCCGTATAAAAACGGCAAGCCTGGGCTCAATAACAGCCAGTTCTTTGCCAACCTCAACGCCGGAAAAATGAGTCTGGGGTTGAACATGGCACACGCAGACGCGAGAGCGATTGCCAAACGTCTGTGTCTGGAATGGGCAGATGTGATTATTGAAGGGTTCACGCCGAAGCAAATGCGGGCGTGGGGTTTGCACTACGATGACCTGTCACCGACACGGCCGAATCTCATCATGGTGTCTACCTGCCAGCTTGGTCAGACCGGACCGTATGCAAAATATGCAGGCTACGGCAACATGGCCGCGTCTCTCGCTGGATACTACGAGATCACCGGCTGGCCTGATCGCGGCCCGTGCATGGTGTATGGGGCATACACGGATATGCTCACCCCCGGTGTCGGTGCGGCGCTGCTCGCTGCGGCGCTCGATTATCGCCAGCGCACTGGCAAAGGACAGTGGATTGATTTGTCTCAGTTCGAGACCGGAGTGAATCACGTTCCGGTGGCGGTTCTGGATTATGCAGTGAACGGTCGCGTTGCGACCCGGAATGGCAATCACGATGAACGCGGATGTCCGCACGCTGTATATCGTTGCGCGGGTGACGATCGCTGGATTGCCATTGCGGTTTTTACTGACGATGAGTGGCGCGCACTGGTACAGATTATCGGCAATCCAATCTGGGTACAGGCAGAGAAGTTTGCCACTGCGACAGGACGTAATTGTCAGAAAATAACTTGAGCAATTGGGGGATCTTTGCTATAGCCTCATCATGGTTGATTCGGCTATCCTCGCCCTGGTGCGGCAGACATACCC
>JAYVFX010000978.1:0-2521 GCA_043772795.1 Deltaproteobacteria bacterium | reverse complement strand
CCGCACTGCCCAGGCACGCGCTGCGGCACGTCTTGCCGTTCAGACAACGCCAGCGTATTCTGCCTTCGTGCCGCGGGCCGCTGAGCTAAGACGTTAGGCTCGCACCCAAGAGAAGATATTGGGAACGCTTGAAGGACCACGTCAAGGAAAAAGATGAAACCCCACGAGGGAGCCGCGCTATTGACCGATTGGAGGAGCTAATGATTGATGGTGAAGTCATTGCAATTGATGTGACAGCGCTTGACTGGAATGAAAGGCTGCTGCCTGATACCGAGAAGCCCATGTATGGCAAACGCATCTTCCAGGACACGGATACGGGCATGAGTGTCGGTATGATCCGCTATCCAGCCGGAACTATCAATCCGCACCATACCCATCCCTGTGGGCATGGTTTTTACGTGCTGCAAGGCACGTTGGTGACGCACAAGGGGCAGTATGGGCCTGGCAGCTTTGTGTGGTTTCCAGAAGGGGGACATATGACGCATGGCGCTTCCGCCGAGGGGGACGTCGTAGCCTTGTTTGTCACGAACAAGTCGTTTCGGATCGACTACGTGGACACGCCAGCGAAAGGTAGCTAAAGGCAAGGCGTACAGCCTAACGAGCCACTCCACCGTATTGCTGCCCGCGGGCGGTTTGGCATGAATCTGAAGGGTCTCGGTTGGGCAGCAAACGGTGATCGGGGGCGTTAGGCTTTGTCTTCTACTCCTACGGTGCCAGAAGCGACCATTCTGTAGCCGGGGATTTGATAGGAGGTGACATGTATGCCCGACACCAACCATAACGAGATCTGCCGTATGGATGCAGTAACTCTGGCGGGTCACATCCGCGCCAAGCGCCTGTCGCCTGTCGATGTGATCGACGCCGTGCTTGACCGAATGGACAAGATTGACCCGATTCTCCATGCCTTCTGCACGCCAACGCCCGAGCTGGCGCGCGAGACCGCCAAACAACTCGAAGCTGACATCATGGCAAACCGCCTGGTAGGATCGCTGGCAGGCGTACCCGTCAGCATCAAAGACCTGGTGCTGACCAAAGGTATTCGCACCACCTCTGGTTCGATCCTCTACAAAGACTTCGTTCCCGATGAGGATGATATCGTGGTCGAGCGCCTGAAGGCCGCAGGCGCGGTTATTCTCGGCAAGACGAACGTACCGGAGTTCGGCTATAGCGGCGCCAGCAATAACATGATCTTCCCTACCACACGAAATCCCTGGAACATTGAACGCACCTCGGGTGGCTCCAGTGCCGGAGCTGGCGCTGCCGTTGCCGCCGGCATGGGTTCCTGCGCCATCGGTAGCGACGGTGGTGGGTCTGTTCGCATCCCGGCCTCGTTCTGCGGTCTCTACGGTCTCAAGGCGTCTATGGGGCGGGTTCCCCTCTATCCCGGCGCGAGAGACGAACGCTATCCAGGCGTCTCGGGCTGGGAGTCGGTTGAGCACATCGGCCCTCTAAGCCGAACCGTGGCCGACGCCGCGCTCATGATGAGTGTCATCGCAGGCCCGGACGACCGCGACCGTCACTCACTGCCCGAGTCAAACTTTTCGTGGATGGACACACTCAAAGGCGACCTCAAAGGAAAGCGTGTCGCATACAGTGCCGACTGGGGCTACGCGCTCGTTGATCCTGAGGTACGCGAGGTTGTTGGTCGCGCGGTGAAAGTGTTCGAGCGTGATCTCGGCTGTATCGTTGAAGAGGCCAATCCCGGTTGGGAGGACTCTTCCAACCACTTCTTCACGCTCATCCTCATGGAGACCGATCTCAAGGGTATGCGGCGACTGCTGCAGCAGCATGAGAATCAGATGATGCCTCACTTGGTGGAGGCTCTGAAATTACCGCTCAGTGACGAGGCCATCACCGACGCAATCATGGCGCGCAAGGCCGTCGTGAACAAGGCGTGGCGGTTCTTTCGGCAATACGATCTGGTGCTGACGCCCACGGCGGCGGTAACGCCCTTCGCGCTTGGCATTCAAGGGCCGCCAACCATTGACGGTAAGAAAGTTAGTCCGATGCAGTGGTCACCATTCACGTTCCTATTCAACATGACGGGCCAGCCCGCAGCTTCCATACCAGCTGGATTCACAGGCGACGGCCTCCCTGTCGGTCTTCAGATCATCGGACGTCACTTGGACGACCCGCTGGTGCTGCGGGCGTCGGCTGCTTACGAAGCTGCTGCTCCGTGGAAGGATTATTGGCCTCCTATGCTGACACAGATGGGGCTGTAGACCCTGTCCTGCCTATGTGCTTGGGGCCGGCCCGAGGACGACTGGTCTGCGATAAAAGTGTGAGACAGACTCAAACGAATCAATCTTAAGAATCTTACTAGCCGAGACTAAGCCTAACAATCCGCGCCACCGCATCGCGGCCACGTTGGGACTCTGCTAAATCTGAGAGGTCTCATTCTGGCCGCTCGCGGTGCGCGGGAGCGTTGGACGAAATCGCCTCGGAGGCGATGGAACTGAGAGTGAAAGGAAGCAAGGAAGCGAGGAAGCAAGGAAGCGAGGAGGACCTGGCGGCGCAAGGC
>JAYVFX010000977.1:0-6184 GCA_043772795.1 Deltaproteobacteria bacterium | reverse complement strand
GAAGTTTTCTGGAAAATAATGACCTTGGGATGGTCATAAACGGTAAAAGCCTCTTCAGCCTTATCGTCGCTGATGACAATATTTGAAAACCGAGGATATGAGGTAAATTCTTGAACGCGGGCAAATCCGAGTTGCCCATTGAATAACCACGTGTAGTATTGAGTGGTTAACGGGTATCGCATCGGTAGACGAGGAATCGACTCATACAGACGATTCGAAGAGAGAATAATATAATCGACTTGATCCAGCCATCCGATCATCTTTTGACGTTTTTCGGGTGTATCGTCTCCGTATAATTCCAACAGCACACCGCGATGATCGCGGAAGTAATCTTTTCCATCCACTCGCAAAGGGAGATTATCATCCCAATGTTCGTTACCAACAACCTTAGTGTCAGCAACATTGCTATACAGCCATCGGGAGGCAGCAATCCGCGTGTGGGTGCGCGTGTAGATAGAAGCAAAGGCCAGTGCCCAGAACACAGTGGCAACGACCACAACAGCGATTACTGCTCCGGCAAGGGCCCTTTTGAGCGTGGCAAACCTGGCAGGACGGGTACTTTGAGTAAGAGTATTTGCTTCATCCCAGATGGTAAAGAGAAAGAAGGCCGCAAAGATAGCGAGGAATGGGTACAGAGGTAGTAGGTAACGCATGGTCGTCGCAAGTCGTTGCGCTTGAAACAGGAACATTCCCGTTACCCAGAACAGGATTAATAGGTGTTCCCGCTTCTGCCCGCGTAACACTTGAACAGCAGCGACTGCGACACCTAGCCAGGCTGCAAGACCCAACATAGGTCCGAGCCCCCAAAGGACCATGTTATACCAAGGAAACCAATAGAGCGTGCGGTTCGTCCATTGATGCCCTGGCGGATAGTCATCCTGTCCGGATACCAGTCGTTGTATCCTCGTCATATCATCAAGAAATTTTTGATTCGGCGAGAAAAATCCGTCAAATGCATACGGCTGCGCGATACGAAAGACAATAATCGCGGCGACAACAGCCATCACGAACCCAGCAACAATCGGTCGCACTCTTTGCCACATGCTTGCGCCCGCTTTGCTCAGCTTCGGCTCTCGTGCGCTCGGGCTTGGGTCCGCCGGCACCCTCGGATTGTATTCGATTTCAACCAGCAACGATCCAATACGAAAGGAATATGTTGGCAAAAATTCGCTCACTCCTGGTGAATCTAACATCGCTGACTTCGGCTCGTCAGGCACAGTGAGAGGCTGGCTTTTTTCCAGCAGCTTGATCAGACGCAGTAGTCCGGCGAGCGCAATAATCCCGATAAATGGCGCCATGTTGATTCTTGACGCCAGCATCCACCCAAAGCAGGCTCCCGCCAAAGCGAATGATCTCCACCCACGCTTGCCTTCCGTGACATCCAAGGCGAACCAGAAGGCAAGCATCAAAGGGACATTGGTGAAAGTATCAACAGTGAAGAAGTGCGACTGTTGAATCGGTAAGACGGCGGTAGCGTAGAAGAGTGCCGCCAGGAGCCCGATACGCAGACTGTATAAACGCCTACCTATCAAAAATGTCATGAGCACGACGAAGACGTCGGCAAAAGCCGATAACCCGCGACCGAGCAGAACCATCTTTGCATAGCCGGTTTGACCGACGAGTTCGCTGATAAAGCGGACAAAGAAGAGCGGAGCAGTACCGTATACGAAAGAGCCAAAGTTATGGTTGTACGGATTGAGCGGCGACCGGGCGGTATGAAAATACTGGCCTACAGAGTCGGGCAGTTTAATCGCAGTTGCGACCATCGTCACAAATCGTTCATCAGGGTGTAAGTGTTGCCCTTCATCCCAATTGATTCCGCGCGCGCGCAGGACAACTGCCAGCAGCACGATTGCCGTCAGCGCAAACCGCCAATAGCGTTCACTGTTTGAACAGCACTTCGCGTACATGAATGTGCACTTCGTTGGGAGGGTTGAGTTGTTCGATTTCGATAACGACTCGCTTTACCTGTTCAGGCCCATTAGCGAAGTCCATATCGATGTGCGGGATGTCAGGCTGCTGTCGATATTCCCCTTGATAGAAGATAGGCTTGGAACTGTCTGTACCATAGACCTGTACCCTCAGGACGAAATCCATGCGCCCGAAGTCCATCGCCAGGCCTCGTACTGCTTGCGGTCGAGAAAAGTCGAAATCAAGTACAAATGGGTTTGCCTCCAGCCCGCGGATAAGCGTGTCTCCAGCATTATCGAAGATGTCTTTTGCTTGACCTATATCGAGGCGCGAGTGGGCCAGTCGAATCGGTTCTTCACCCACACTCATTTCGTCGACAACCAGGCCCGCGCGTTCGGCTCTTTCGGCATCAAACATGTGATCCGGTTTGTCCACATACACAAGCCGAGTAAACACAAAGGTACCTAGCAATAGTGCAAACAATCCCAGAGCCCAAGTACTCACGTGGTTCGGTGGACCTGCTCCTACCCAGCTCACACGCACTCTCATTCTTGCCATGTCGAGGGATTGTAGCAAACCTACAACAAGCGTCTCGCCTGAAAAAAGAGGTATGCACCTTCGCCCACCGGCTTTGCTTCATAATAGGGGCGTAGCCAGCGCTCAAACAGCACGTTGACAAGGCGATAAGGAAAAATCACCCACTTGCCGGTCAGTTTGTGACTCATTAAGTGAGGCACGCTCAAGTAGTGAGCCAGATCAAAAACACGATGGCCAGCCGGCGACATATAGTACTCCCAATGCTCAACCGTGAAACCGTGACGCGTCAGCCGTGTGAGCCAGGTCGCAGGGTCATCCGTGTGGAAGTGGCGAGAATGCTGGTTGAACCAATCACCGTAGGCTCGGGCCCACCGCTGGCACCCGAGAACGCGGAGCACCGTTGAACCTAGCAACATCTCAGCAAACCTGTGACTGGGCACGCCGAAGAGGAATCGCCCTCCTGGGCGTAGAACACGGCTGACTTCGCCCAACGCTTTCTCGATATCCGGAATATGTTCAACAGCGCAGTTCGCCACAACCGTGTTGAAAAAATTGTCGGAAAAGGGCAGCTCGGTAGCGCTGGCAACAAGGGGATGACGGTAGACGCCACGTGCCTGCGCTTCGCGGACCATCGTCTCATCGGAGTCGATGCCTGTAAAAAGCGCTTCTCGAAACACCCGCGAAGCAAAATGGCCATCCCCACACCCGAGATCAAGCACCGGCTGCTCAAGCGGTCCGGCTTGCTCGAACAAGCGACATTCGATACCGCGTATCAAGGCCCGGAATGGTGGCACCTCGCGCAGATGTTCAGACAAATAGTCTCGTTGAGAGGTTTCTGCTCCAGAGCCACTGCCACCGCTAGTTACAGGAGTTGATGGGGACAACAACACGCGGGTCTGCCCTTGAAGCTGCCGTATCAGCCGCGCAAACAGGTCTTCAAAGCGGTTGACTGTGGTTTCGAGCGAAAAGTGATGTTCAATCTGCGCGCGCGACCGTACATATTTGTGCCGGTGGTGGATTACCTCAACAGTTGCTTCAGCTAAGGCCACAGCATCTCGACAGGGAACAATACGCCCCATGCCAGTCGTTTGTACTGGCACCCTCGGGCCTGGTAGATCGGTGGCCACCACCGGTGTTCCACAGAGCATACTTTCCACCTGAACCAACCCAAAACTCTCTGTGCTGTTAATGCTTGGCAGTACAGTCAAGTCGCACGCACTGTAGAATATCACCATCTGAGTTGGGTCGAGCACGCCAAGGAAGCGCCAGTGGTCGTTAGCCTCTGCCAGTAGTGGCTGCAGGCGCTCCCAATACTTCTTCTCACCGATCACGTTTTGGTATTCGCCGGCAAAGAGGACCTTTACATCCGGGATCTGCTTACGGATGTCCGGTAAGGCCGCTAACATGTATTCCACTCCCTTCTCTGTAGCAAACCGGGCAGCCAGGCCAATAAGATGCTCGCCGTTGGGAGCATAGTGTCGACGAAAGGCGGTCACCGCCTCGGGGGTAGCCTCAGAAACGCAGACCGGCGGTGGAATGACTTCGCATTTATGCAGAAAACGACGGAGAAAACGGCTATGGCTGGCATAATCTTCGGTGTAGGCAACCACACGTTCTACCAGTAGGCCAGCCACGACATTGCTCAGAAAGACGATCTGATCGATCACCCGGTTACAGAATCCCACTGGTAGCTGCACATCACAGTGGTATATCGCTATGATCGGGCGACGGACTATAAAGCGTGTGAGCATTGGCAGAAGTGTCGCCTCGATTGGCGTGTTCGGCAAATTGATGACCACGACATCGCACTTGCGCAGGACTGATAGAGCGATACTGACATATGAGGGCATAATTGCGCCCTTACTAACTCGGAAGGCAACAGGCACGCGTACTACACGCACGCCACTGAGTGTCTCCTCACGCGGCAGCATCTGGTCATACTGCGACGTCAGCACAGTGACTTGGTGACCGTGCGCAGCCAGCCTCTCGGCCAGGCGTTGAACGTAAATAGTCAGGCCAGAAACATGCGGACGATAGTACGTCAGGGTAAACAAAATTTTCATGGACACACACGTCTCAAATCGAACTCGCTCTCGCCGTCTGTAGGTGCTCAAACAGCGCCCGGTTGTCACACATCCACTGAAAGAGACGTGCCACACCTTCACGGAGGGAAACACGTGGACGCCAGTTGAGCTCGCGTTCTGCTTTGCGAATGTCACTGACATAGATGCGCTGGTCGCCGACCCGCCAGGCTGCATACGTGACCGAAAACGGTCGGCCTAGCAATGCCTCAAGCATAGGACCAAGTTCGGCCCAAATGCTCACAGTGTGTTGCATGCCACCGCCGATGTTATACGTCTGTCCCGCCGCAGTGCCAATATGGTGGACTGCTGCCTCATAAGCGTCCAGCAGGTCCTCGATAAAGAGCACATCACGCACCTGTTTGCCATTGCCATAAATCGTAAGGGGATACCCCTGCAGCCCAGCGATGATAAACCAGGCGACCCAGCCCTGATCTTCGATGCCGAATTGTCGGTAACCGTAAATGCACGACTGTCGCATTACCACAGTGCGCAGTCCGTAGATACGCGCATAGTCGGTGGTGTACTGGTCGCCAGCACCTTTAGAACAGCCATAGGGCGAACGAAAATCGAGAGGCTGGGTTTCGGAAACCCCGAAGGCAGAGTTGACATAGCGATAGCGCGTTGCCTCTTCGATGATGGGAATCTCTTGCAGATCACCATACACCTTGTTCGTACTGGCGTAGATAAAAATAGGGTCGTTGCCTACCTGCCGTGCAGCTTCGAGGACATTGAAGGTTCCCAAGGTGTTCGCCTCGAAGTCTCGGCGTGGATCCTCTATGGAGGTCGTCACTGCCACCTGTCCGGCAAAGTGATAAATCCGTTCAGCCCCTGTTGCTGCTTGCAACAGCGCTTTAAAGTCAGTCAGGTTTGCGGTTACCAGGCGAAATGCTATGGAGCCGTGTCTCTCGCGTAACCACGCGAGATTAAAGTCGCAGCCAAAACGTGAAAGATTGTCGAAAATCGTGACTTCATGTCCTTCGTATAGTAAGCGATTGGCCAGGTTCGAGCCGATGAATCCAGCACCGCCAGTAATAAGAATCCGAGCCATGACCGTTTATCCCTCATACTCTCTTAGCAAATGCTCCATCCCACGGCTGAAACGTGCAATAGGCTGCAGGCGGATGACACGCACACCGTTAATGATTTCATCTCGTGTGAGTTCAAGGGAGTGGTGGACTGTCCGGAGTATCGTGACATCGATACCACGCGCAGCCAACCCTTCGGCAACTTGAACTGCATGAGCTGTTAAGCCAGTCCAATGTGGAGAATAATAGGTGAGAATCGTTAAGAGTTTAATAATATCCTCATTGGCGACCGGTGCTAGTTTTCGGAAGTAAGGAGTATACCAACCGAAGATTCTCGTTTCACAAAACGCAACTAATAACTCATCTCCCTTTCACTGTCTGTATATGCTTCTTGAGATCCCGCATCGCTACGACAATTTGTTCAAGTGAGTAGTTCGCGTTGCGGGGGCTCGTTGAAGGAATGACGAAAGCCGACACTCCTGCAAACTTTCCAGGTTGTGTCCCGAGGCTCCGCTTTTCACCACAACAGATCTGATACCCAGTGAGTCCAACAAAACACACGACATGGGGTTGATAGCGAGAAATTTTCTCTTCAAGGATTTTTGCACCATGGACAAACTCTCGCCG
>JAYVFX010000976.1:0-3696 GCA_043772795.1 Deltaproteobacteria bacterium | reverse complement strand
CAGATCGATACGAGTGGCTGCACCAATACGAATACCTGCGAGGCGAATTTGGCCACCTGCAACGGTAATCTCACTACGTGTAGCGGTAACTTAGGGTCGTGTACGACCAATCTCGCAAGTACGCAGGGGCAACTCTCGACTTGCAATGCTAGTCTGACGCAAACGCAAGCGAGTCTGACGGCGACGCAGGGCCAGTTCACTACGTGTCAAGGTGAGTTAGGGACGTGTACGACGGCAAAGGATGCATGCACCGCGAGTCTGACGAGTACGCAGGGGCAACTCTCGACCTGCAATAACAGCTTGACACAAACGCAGGCGAGTCTGAATACCTGCAATACTTCCTTAACTACCTGTAACGGTGACTTGGATTCATGTGAGAATGATCTCGTTGCCTGTGAGGCGCGACCTCGTGTGGTCGGTGATGGGCAAGCGGGAACGAGTTTCGATCATGGCTTGTACCATGGCCCGGCGCTCAGTTACACGAACAATAATGACGGCACATTCACCGATAACAACACCGGACTGAGGTGGGAGATGAAGGATACTGTCACTGGGAGTGTGCACAATTACTTGAATGTCTATACTTGGAACACCACGACTGGAGGAACGACACCAAACGGAACCGTGTTCACGAGCTTTCTTGCGACCTTGAACACCCTGCCCTGTTTCGCCGGCCACTGTGACTGGCGGCTGCCGACCGCACCGGAACTGATGAGCCTGGCGGACTTCAGTTACTCCTCTTTGCCCTTCACTTCGATTCCTGACGCCAACCTGTTGCAGAACAACTACTGGACCGCTACCTCCTGGAGCAGCAATCCCGCCTCAGCGATTCTCGTCGGCCTCCGCGCTTCCCCCCCAGGTTTTAACTTCGGAGCTAAGAGCATCCCAGGGTATGTGCGTGCGGTCCGAGGTGGGGTCCCACCGAGTCCGTGATTGATCACGTAATGATATGACCCCCCGAATTTCTTTTCACTTCGTCTGGGCTACGACACTCATAGTTTGACGGCTCGCGGTCAGCACGAACGCGAGCCGTCAGAGGAGCGGAGAAAGGAGGCTATACTTATGGGCACCAAATCTAAATCGGACCACACGAGAGTGGCACAGTGCCGAATACAAATCCCCCCGCGCTCCGCGCGGCTCCCTTTACGAAAGGGGGCGTTCTGTCCCCCCCTTTGACAAAGGGGGGCTAGGGGGGATTTCTCACGAGCAGTCACGAAGTGTACCCATGTCATGTGGTCCGATTTAGAAGATGACTCGGAGAGTAATCGTAGGGTCAAACGCCAGTCTACTACTACGTGAGGAGAAAATGATCATGCAACGCACTCGTATATTTCTGTTCGTCGTCGTTCTTGCGATCATTGCAACATGTCCTTCTTTTGCGAGGAGCGCGCCTCCGTCTATTGCTCCGATCCACTCCCATCCCCATGGTCAAACGTACAGTGCCTGGGCTGCAGAATGGTGGCAATGGAAGCTGGAGACGCCTGCCAGTGTCAACCCAGTCTTGGATATCACCGGAGAACACTGCGCCGAAGGCCAAACGGGGCGGGTGTGGTTTCTCGCTGGCACCTTTTTTGGCAACGGCACGGTGGAGCGATCGTGTACTGTGCCCACCGGGACCGCCCTATTCTTCCCGCTTATTAATGCTTTCTACGGGGCGTTCTTGAACGATCCGCCAGAGACACTGACAGAAGAATTCCTTCGCGCACAAGTGGTGTGCACGAATGTCGTAGTGGCGGCGGAAATCGACGGCATCGCGGTCAACCATCCTTTGCAATATTTCGAGCAGTCTCCCCTCTTTGAGGTGCAACTACCCGAAGACAACGTCTTTGGTGTGGACGAAGACGTTGTCCCGGAATTGCTCCTGAGCCCAAGTGTCGATGCGGGGTATTACCTGTTTCTGCGGCCGTTGTCCCCTGGTGCGCACACCATCCACTGGGTGGCCTCGCAGTCGTGTCTCTTTGGCGACTTCGCACAAGAAGTGACGTATCACCTAAGAGTGCGATAACTCAGAGTCAGTGTTGTGTTCGGCCCTGAGCCAATAGTTCAGAGGAGATGTACAATGCCAGTCGCAGCAAAATGCACAGTAGCGAAGATGATACTCACGATCATATTTGCAATCGCACCGCATCAGGTGTTCGGGGGGAACGCACATCTATATGTACGCCACACCAAAATTTGGCTTCGCTGATAATCCTCTCTGTTTGTGTGTCACTGGCAGCCTGTCCCCTCCTTCGGGGGGCTTGCCTGCTAGACAACGGCAGAACACGGGTAGCAATATACCCGTGGCCCCCAAAAGCCAAATCTTGATGTGTTCCACGTATAATGGGGGTGTGCAGATGACTCCGTACAGCGAAACGCCGATAACAATAAGTGATATTTACATTTCTTTTATGAGGAAATCGCCATGAGAGTTAAAAAGTATCTACATTCCACCAACATTCTTTTGACTTCAATCCTTCTACTCGGTGTCACTTTGCCTGCCCTTGGACAAACGCCAGACGGAATGCCACCCGCGAACGAGGGAATGTGTGACGTACTGAAAGCTAGGGGAATAACTTCTTCTCTTTACGGTTTGTGTGTTGCTTACTGTGAAGCGCTGGACTGCGACCTGCAGCAACCCCAGCCTGGGGATGCCATGCCGCAGTGTAAAACTCCCAGTGATAAAATTCTTGAGCGTTATAGCGCACTCAAGAAAGCCACGGACCCACAAATGCCGTGTATCCAACAACAAGCATGTCCATGCTGGACGGCGCAAGAAATCGGTGCAATCGGTCTCACGTGGTCTCCGCATGAAGTAACTCTTTTCCCGAATGATTTTTCGCCTAGTTATATCCGATATACTTTGCTGGAGTTTAATGGCGGAGCTTATCAATATGCAGATGTATGGTATTTCCCAGAACAACAACCTGCTGCTCAATGTGTGTACGTTCATTACGATTCGGGAGACCCAGCAACGCCCCTCGTTCGCAGCCAAGGGATTTCCGTCCCCCAAGCTCATGCATGCGGGGCACAGATTAAGCAACAGATTGATAATCTCGGAAGCAATGGTGTACCGATCACTTGTTTAGGCAACTTGTGCCCTTGATGTATGCAGAGGAACACCCGGAGTAGTAGCAGGGTGGCTTAGGCCCCACCCTGCTCAGCGAAGTGCAACGTCATATATCAAGTACAAAGAGTGAAGTTCATTAACAGAGGCGATGGTCGATCCCACCATTACTCCTACCGGGCTGTCGAACATCATCGGCGATATTACCATCAATGGTAATCGTACGATTGGAGGAAGCCCTTCGATAGAATAGAAGGCGCTTCGCACTCAAGCCGCGTACGTACCCCACTTTCCCTTCCTTGTTTTCTTTTATACTTTTGACGCACAGGAGAATAAGGTCATGTCTGGAACATCCATTCGGCCGATAGAGCAACGTTGCATCTCCCAGGCGGAGTTCCGTGCGTTGCCAGAAGGCCCACCAAATTTTGAGTTCGAAGATGGAGTGTTGATTTCCATGCCAAGCCCACATGGTCGTCACCAAGATATTGCCTCTGCACTCTCGCGGGTCCTCCCAGTGTACGTTGCTCGAAATGGACTTGGGAGGTGTTGGGTTGCGATTGATGTCGAGTTGACAGAGAAGCTGACGTATGTCCCAGATCTCGTGTTTCTGCTGACGGACAACTTGTCTCGCTATAATGAGACCAGCGGCA
>JAYVFX010000975.1:0-9260 GCA_043772795.1 Deltaproteobacteria bacterium | reverse complement strand
CTCAAAGAAGCCTGCGCGTTACTCAATCCGGCGCAATAGTGCGCAATCACACATAACACTAGCTGTTAACGCCCGCAAAAAATTGAAAGGAGACCACTCATGGCAACTGCAGATTTCGAAGCTCGGCAATTACTCAAGGCATACCGCAAAGGACTCATCACGGATGAACTGTTTGAAGCACAGATGCGCGAACTCCAGACCGGAACAGGGAAGTACATGGCCGTTGGCAAATCACACGCCAGCGAGAAAGAGATGATCGTGGCTCTCTTGGATGAGTATCGTTGTGCAGAGAACTTCGCGTCCGAGTATCTGAACTGCTGGAATGAAGTCAGTGGCACGGAGTGCGTGAAAGGTGGCTTGCGCGTCATCCAACGGCGCGAAGCCTATCATGCTCAACTCCTAGAAGATCGCCTGCGCGAGCTTGGTGGTACCCCGCAATGCACCGTTCCCACCGAGCAGCGGACGAGAGAAATGGGTGTCTATGCTTCCAAGGACAAGAACGACTGTGAGAAACTCCAGTACGTTGCCGATCAAGTCCAAGATCTGCCCAAAGCCTTGAGCTTCATCACCAACGTGATCGATCAGATTCAAGAAGATCAGCAGAGCAAAGAGCTGCTCCGCTCGTTGGTACAAGATGAACAGTCCAGTGTGCAATGGTTGCTGGAGGCGCACCAGCTCATGAACGGGACGAAAGCCGCTGCCTAACACCAAGTGAGTAAGAGGCAGTAAAGAAAAAGCCGAAAGGAGAGCACCGTGAGGCGGCGATCGCCCCACCGTACTCTCCTTTGGTGACGTCTGAATTTTTGCCGCCTCGCATGGCTTGGAGGTCACATGCCACGTATCCCCCTGATCGAGCCTGAAACTGCATCCCAAGACGTACGCGCTCTGTACGAGAGTTTTTCCGGACCTGATTTACCGGTAATGAATGTCATGAAGCTCTTCGGCAACAATACCGATTTTCTTTCCGCCCTCATTCATATCGTCAGTGCGCTGTATAAAACTCCGCATCTGTCTCCTCGCTATCGTGAACTGGCCTACCTCCGGGCTTCGCAGCTCAACTCCTGTCATTATTGAGTGCCGACCCACGTGATGCTCGGTCGGAGCGTCGGACTCACAGACGAAGAAATGGCGGCGATGGCGGACTGGAACACCGTCCCAGTGTTCGATGACACCGATCGGCTGGTGCTGCGCTACGCCGAGGTCTTAACGCGGGAGAACCGGGTGAGTGATGCGCTCTATGCGGAACTGGAAGCGCGTTTTCCCCGCGAGGAACTTGTAGAACTCTGCATGACGGTTGGCCTCTCCGCACTCGTCAATCGCGTGCATGCGACTTTTCACACGGATGTGGACGACTCGACTCGTGCACAGGTAGGTGATGCGAAGTTTTGCCCCATTGGACGTTGACATTGCCCGAAGAGAGGGGAGTCTTGCTCGTTTTTCCCGCCTCTGGCAAATCTACTTTTAACGGCAGAGAAAGAGTGAAGCGAAGGTGCTACGGTGCTGGGCGGTTCATGCACGTCACATGCTGTAAAGGCTATTCGATCTCTATTGCCTAGTTCGGCGGACGACACGCACCGAGAAGAGGAGAGACTATGCACGTTGGACATACAGCCATCTTTCAGAATCCGAACAACAAGAACGGTGTGTCGGATTACCAGGTCTACCAGGAAGACATAGCGCTGGCCAAAGAAGCCGCCGACCTTGGTTTCCAGTCGGTATGGGGCATTGAGCACCACTTCACCGACTACATCATGAATCCTAATGTCACGCAGTTCCTGTCGTACATGGCAGGCTACAACCCCGAGATTAAAGTCGGTTCCATGGTGGTGGTGATGCCCTGGTATCCAGCGATCCGCATTGCCGAGAACATGGCGATGCTGGACGCCATGTCTGATGGCCGCGCCGTGTTCGGAATGGGTCGTGGGCTCGCGCGGGTGGAATACGAAGGCTTGCAGATCAATCAGAATGAATCGACCGACCGCTTCATTGAGTCCGCCCGGGCGGTGCTGACCGGCCTCGAACAGGGCTACGTCGAATTCGACGGCGCGTTCATCAAACAACCCAAAGTGCGCATCCGGCCCGAGCCCTTCAAGAGCTTTAGAGGCCGATGCTACGCGGCTGCGGTGTCGCCCTCATCGGCGCCGATCCTGGCGCAGCTCGGCATCGGTATGCTGATCATTCCGCAGAAACCTTTCTCCGATCACCTGAAGGATGTCGAGACCCACGCCAAGCTCTATCGCCAGGTACACGGCTGCGAGCCGCCGAAGCCGATCATTACGTCCTATGTGTTCTGCGACAAAGAGGCTGGACGCGCCGAGGACATGGCGCGTACGTACATCGCGGGCTACTGGCGTGAAGTGGTCAAACATTACGAGCTGCTGGGCGAGCATTTCAAGAACATCAAGAACTACGAGCATTACCAGCAGCAAGCCGCAACGTACAACGAAGACGGCGTGGTCGATCTGTTTTTATCCATGCAGGTGTATGGCACCCCTGCCCAGTGCTACGAAAAGGTGAAGAGCATGCATGCGATGTTTGACATCTGCGGCAACGTGTCGGCCTTCAAGTTTGCCGGCATGCCGTTCACGGACGCCCGGGCCAACCAACGCCTGTACGCACAAGAAGTGATGCCGGAACTGCGTAAGCTCGGTTCGGCGGCGCCGTTCGACAGCGACGAGGTCATCCCGCCGGCCTTCATGGCCGAGCGCAAGCAACGCGCCGCTTAAGAGTACCCGGCAACAGAAAGGAAATTCTCATGAGCACCGACACCAATTGGCAGATTGCCCGGAATGAGGCTGCGGTACGCGCGTTTCTCAAAGGCTGGGACAATCGCGACGTCGATGCCTGCATGGCGCTGTGCACCGACGATATGTGCTATCTCAATCAGCCACTAGAGGCGATCCGCGGCAAAGCGAATGTACGCAAGATGATCGCGTCGATTTTTGCTCCTGCCAAGAAGGTCGAGTTCAAGCTCCTCAACGTCTTCGGCACCGGCAACAAAGTTATCACCGAGCGCCTTGATCAATGGGACTGGAACGGCAGCGGCACCTGGCAGACGCTTCTTCCAGTGTGCGGGATGTTCGAGTTGACGGAAGACGGCAAGATCTACGAATGGCGCGAATACTACGACAACGAGCAATGGAGCAAGAACGGCGGCCCAAGCCTGGTCTTAGATTGAGCAAGAAAAAAGTGTGTATTCACCCTTCGACAGGCTCAGGGTGAACGGGAGTAGTAGTAAAAACGCAGAATATTTTTCGTTCGTGCTGAGTCCTGAGCCCAGTCGAAGGATCGACGCATGAATGTCCATCGGCACGAATGATCTTAAGGAGAACGAGATGCACGTAGGACATACCGCTATCTTCCAAAATCCCAATCAGGCTGTGTCGGATTACCAGATCTACCAAGAGGACATGGCCATTGCCAAAGAATGCGCGGACTTAGGGTATCAATCGGTGTGGGGCATCGAACACCACTTCACCGATTACATCATGAATCCCAATATCACCCAGTTTCTCTCGTACATGGCTGGCTACAATGCAAAGATCAAAGTTGGCTCGATGGTGGTGGTAATGCCATGGTATCCCGCCATCCGCATCGCCGAGAATATGGCCATGTTGGATGCGATGTCCGATGGACGTGCGCTCTTCGGTTTCGGACGCGGCTTGTCGCGCATCGAGTTCGAGGGGCTGCAACTTAATATGGGGGAATCGACCGAGCGTATGATCGAGACCGCACAGGCAGTGCTGACCGGCCTTGAACAGGGATATGTCGAATGCAACGGCAAGTTGATCAAGCAACCCAAGGCGCGTATTCGTCCTGAGCCCTTCAAGAGTTTTCGTAATCGTGTCTATGCGCCGTCGATCTCGCCAAACTCGGCCTCGATCATGGCCAAGCTCGGTGTTGGGGTACTGATCATTCCGCAGAAGCCTTGGGCGGTTCATATTCAGGATCTGAAGAACTATGAGAAGATTTTCCGTGACACCCACGGTTACAATCCGCCCAAACCAATCATCACTTCTTACACTGTGTGCCATCAAGATGCGGGCAAAGCCAAGGATATGGCAGCGAAGTACATTGGCGGCTACTGGCGTGAAGTCGTCAAGCACTACGAGATGAACGGCGAGCATTTTGCCAAGACGACTGGCTATGAATACTACGCAGATGTCGCAGCCAAGTTACAGGCCGAGGGCGCTGATGGCCTGACCGACTTCTTCATGGAATTGCAGGTCTATGGCACGCCGCAGCAATGTTACGATCGCATCAAGTACATTTACGACCAGTCGCACTGCTGCGGTAGCATCAATGCTTTCAAGTTCGGCGGCATGCCCTATGAGGACGCGCGCGCCAGCATGTGCCTGTTCGCGAAAGAGGTGATGCCAGAGTTGCGCAAGCTCGGTCCTGATCCGCTGTTCGATACCGAGGCAGCAGCGCCACCGGCATTCAAGGCGGCGTGAACTGCAGTCCAGTGCCGAACCCCACGACATCAGTCAGCGCGGAAATTGGGGCCAGGTCTTTACTTTGACGATCACCTCAGGTTTTCCTCTTGACGAAATCACCAGATGTTATCTTCAAGGGCTGATCTCAATTCCCGGCTTGCTATTCTGAAAGAATCGGATCTTCCGCGCAGTGAGGAATTGATTCATTGAAAGTTCAACGGTCAAGGTCGTGTTTCCTGACTCTTGTCGCGTAGCTCCCGCTTCAAACCTGCAAATGCTGCTTCCTCCATATCGATTCGCTCTTGCACAACGCGCTTTAACCAGGCCTCAACATTCCTCTCTCGATAGAGCTGAGCAAAGAACGTTGCACGAGCGATAACATCAGCAGCAAACGGTACTGAGGCAGTTTTTGCTTTACGGACACGGACGGGTGTTGTCCAAGCAGAGTCATCGTCCGCCTGTGCTATAACGATTTTATCTATCGCGTCCTGAGAAGGTTTTGCTTTTATTCGGGTCTTCATATGTCCCAGCCTGTGATAATACGGGCCACATTTCCTGGTTTGAGTTGAAAGATAATCTTCAGCCTCCTTCCACCAATAGTTCTTCCCAAAAGTTGGTAGCGGTCACGATACGATTTGTTCCGACGGATTTCAAAATCCGAGAAAAAATACTCAACAGCCTCTTCGAACGTTACATGATGAGCGGCAAGTTCGTCTCGTTCAAAATCATACTCGAAATCAACCGGGGTGAAACGACGCCAGTTCACCATTCCTCAATTGTCCCCTAGCTTTGAAGAAAATGCACGAGTGAACCGTAGCATACGAACCCACACGGCAAAAGCTAAATCGAAATACAGGGCTCAATAATCCAACAACTGCGTCACCTCAATTCCTATTGCCGAGATGTGAAACTCATAGCGTCCGGGAAAGAAGTGATTCTGGGAGTGCGGGTGTCCCGCCTGCAGAAAAAACAACTAAGACGGTCGCGCTTCCTGGAAAAGGAGACGCCCAAACACTGGGAATTTGGGTCAGATCTTTACTAAGGACGTTGTACTCCACATCTTGGTGTGTTTTCCCTATAGTTGGTATGGATGCCCACTTACATTTCCCTCACATCCTGTTCTCTGGAGCGGAGTGTGTCGTTTAGGAAAAGCCTGGGCACTATACGCGAAGAGCGGCTGATGGGAGTGTTCTCACGGAGCACGAGAATGTATGGTTTGTGACCAGAGTCGAAGGCCGGTGGGGAATCGCTCTGCGCTCGTATTGAGCGAGTAATCTTGGCCAATGGCGTGAAGGCTTGTCGCTTCTTCAGTTACTGGTCAGGTAAATGAAAGTTTCTGCGAAGGTGAGGAAGAGATGAATATCTATCACATCTGGTGCAATCTCAAGGAAGGCGTCAAAGATGTGGAATTTGCCGATGCAGTGAAGAAGTATGTCGACCATTTGCAAGCACAAGGGCAAGTGCATGGCTATCGTATCACCCGGCGGAAATTAGGCCTTGGTCCAGCCCACCTGCCTGAATTCCATATTACGCTTGACTTCATAGATATGGCGCAGATGGATGCTGCGTTTAACAACGTCTCGTCCAGGAGCGATCCGGTGGAAAGTTTTCATCAGGCGGTGAACTCGAAGGGGTGCGATCTGTTCTTTGCTCTCTACCGCGACTTTCCCGATGAGAACCGCGTGCGCGGACAGGAAAAGTTTTGAAGAACTAAGAGGAACCAGCTATGGAGACCAACCAACAACGAACAGTCCGTACTATGTGCCCTATGAACTGCCACCCAACCCTCTGTGGCATGCTGGTGGATCTTGAGGGTGATCGTTTGGTTGGGGTGCGTGGCGATAAGGAGAACCCCGATAGTCGAGGATTCCTGTGCGTGCGCGGACAAGCTTCTCAAGAGATCATCGGGAACTCCAAGCGACTATTGTCTCCTCTGGTCCGTGATCGCCGCGCTGACGATGCCTGGCAACAGGTGAGCTGGGACGAAGCCTTCGAGCTGATTGCCTCGCGTATGCAAACAGTCGGACGTGAAGCAGTGGGCATCTGGAGTGGGCATGGTGTCGCCAGCACGAATTACGGCACGCGAATCAATGGATATCTGCTGCGACGGTTTGCCAATTTCTACGGGTGTCAGTGGTGGAACTCGACGATGATCTGTTGGGGGCTGGGCGCTTTTGGTGTGGGTGTCACTGGAGTGCTGGAAACCAACACCAAGGAGGACATGGGCGAGCACTCGCAACTCATTCTGCTTTGGGGCGCAACTCTCGCCAGTCAGCCCAATACCGCTCGTCATGTCGTCGCGGCAAAACGACGCGGCGCGCACGTTGTTACTATTGACGTGCGTCACACGGAAGCTGCGGCGCAATCCGACGAAGTGTTCCTGCTGCGACCTGGAACAGACGCCGCGCTAGCGCTGGCGATGCTGCATGTCATTGTAACGGAAGGGTTGCCTCACCGCGAGTTTGTAGCGCAACACACCGTTGGCTTCGAGGAGCTGACCGCTCACCTTCAGTCCTACACCCCAGCCTGGGCCGCTGAAGAGACCGGGATTGCCGCCGAGCGTATTGTCGCCTTGGCGCGTCGCTACGCTACGACGCAGCCCGCGATGATCGTGTTAGGCGGCAGCTCTATGCATAAAGGGACGAACAGTTGGCATGCCGGTCGGGCGATTGCCTGTTTACCTGGACTGACGGGAAACCTCGGTATTCCAGGTGGAGGCTTCGGCCCTCGCCATGCCAGCGCCAGTCATGGCCAGGGATTTGCCAACATCCTTGCCGAAGATCGCCGCCCGCCGGGCAATTATATCCCTAGTCAGATGGCACAGATTACTGCCGCCCTGCGTGAGCAGCGAGTAAAGGTGTTGTTCTTGTTTGGTACTAACACGATGTCCTCTTTTGCTGATACCGAGCTGATGGCGGAAGGGCTCGACCGTACTGATTTGGTCGTCAGCTACGATCTCTTCATGAACGATACCGCGCGTCGTTTTGCCGATGTAATTTTGCCTAGCACGGCCTGGTTGGAAGAACTCGGCTGTAAGGCAACTAATACGCACCTGTACCTCATGGAGCAGGCTTTGCCGTCGCCAGGAGAAACTCGACCACTGAGTCAAGTCCTACATGGCTTAGCCAGGCATTTCCGACTTGACGATTTCTTTCCGTGGGCTTCGCAAGAAGAACTTATCGATGCAGTCTTGGATCATCCCAGCACTGGCCACGCCACGGTTGCGGCCTTGCGACAAGAAGGGGGAATACGTCCGTTCCAGATATCGCACGTGGCATATCCGGATCGACGCTTCCACACGCCTTCTGGAAAAGTCGAGTTCTTCTCTGCTCAGATGCAGGCGCTCGAATTGCCGCCGTTGCCAATCTATGTAGCACCCTCGCAGTCTGTGTATCCATTGACACTGTGTCAGGGTCGGACCCTCACGCACTTCCACAGTTTCTACGACCATGGGCAAGCCCTCCCGATGTTGGCGCAACTAGATCCTGAACCATCCCTATGGATTTCGCCGGCTGATGCAACCGTGCGTGGTGTACAAGATGGCTCAGCTATTCGCATGTACAACGAGCGTGGAGCGTTACAGGCTCGTGCTCGCGTTACCGCTGACGTGCCTGCTGGAATGGTATGGATGCGAGATGGCTGGGTAGGGTTGAACAACCTGACCTCGGGTCAGGCGGTGCTGCCTGATGCGGCGGTGAGTATTTTTGGCTTCTCGGCGGGACAGGCCTCTTTTGAAGCCAGGGTCGAGGTCGCATTACTATGAGTTATCAAGGCCGTTGCCTCTGTGGATGGATTCGTTACGAAATGCACGGCGACTTATTCATTATACGCGAAGAGCGACTGATGGGAGTATTCTCACGGAGCACGATAACGTGTGGTTTGTGACCAGAATCGACAACCGCTGGGGAATCGCTCTGCGTTCGTACTAAAGGCGGAGAAAGGACACAGGAGAATAGCGATGACCAAGATCAGCATATTGTACCTGAATCGTGAGGGCAGTAGATTCGATATGAACTACTACCTGCAAACCCACATGCCCATGTCGATCGAACGCTTAAGCAGTGCCAAAGGGTTTCGCGGGGTCTCGGTTGAACGTGGGGTCAGCGGTGCTGTTCCCGGTTCGGCACCTGCGTATATCGCGATGTGTCACTTTCTGTTTGACTCTATCGAGGACTTTCTGGCGGCGTTCACACCCCATACCGCTGTACTTCAGGGGGATATGCCGAACTACACTGATGTCGAACCGACTATCCAAGTGAACGAAGTCGCCATTTCGCGATAGCCTTACGTTTATTTTTTGCGAGCAATGATCGTGATAAGCCCTTTGTCCACGGCTGCGAGCGGGAGATCAAAACCTGTTGCAAGTAACGCCTCTCTTGCCCAGGCGAAGGGTACGCGGCATTTGCGATAAAAGCTCTTGTTGAGATGCCATTGGTTGTTGACCTGCTCATAGATGAGGTCGTGCACCTTCACGTACACAGGCTCGTACTCCAAGTAACAGGTAAAGATCTTCGTGGGTTCGCTGCGCAGAGGAAGAAAGCGGTCCAGCCCGGTCAATTCAACTGATAAGTCACGAAAGGTGAGGATGAACGTCCCGGCGTGCTCCAAATTCTTTGACACCTGCTGAAAAAGTCTTGCGATGGTTTCGCGGGAGTCGAGGTGTGTCAGCGTATCGCCCATGCACACACATAGTTCTGCCAGGCCTTGCAGATGGCGCGGGAATTGTAATAACGCACCTTTCGGCCATTTTGAGACCGGATTTGCGAATTATCGCGGCGCATATATTCTCTCCGCCCAGTACACAGACGGGGAGGGAACATGGGC
>JAYVFX010000974.1:0-2259 GCA_043772795.1 Deltaproteobacteria bacterium | reverse complement strand
CAGGATATTGACCGCTGCATACATGCGCAACATGCGGTAGAGACCGCGCTGACATTGTTAATGACCACTGCGGTCTTGAACCAGGCGAGCGGTGAACCGCCCTTGTCCATTCATATGGGAATCAACTCAGGCGTCGCCCTGGTTGGCTCAGTGCGCTTCGAAGGGCTTCGCAGTACCCGCTGGACGTTCACCGCTGGTGGCACCGTAACAAACCTGGCTGCCCGACTCGCTGAGACAGCTACAGCCAACCAGATTCTGGCCGGCCAGGAAACCATCCGGCGACTTGGAGATCGTTATCGATTCGAGCGACTTGGTCGCGTGCACTTGAAAAATCTTACTGTGACCGGCGAAATTTATCGCGTTCTCTAGCCAAGTTGATCATTTGTTCATCCCAAATGAACAATTTGTTCTGTCCATTGTTACGCATAACAGAGGGAAGGAGGAATTCATGACAGATAGAGAAGAAACAAGAGACCCAGTTAAGCGAGGAACGGTATTCGTTAACCACGAAGCCCTCAATACCTGGCTCCGCTTTGGCACTCCCATTCCGCCGGTAGATCGGGGCGAACATCGTCCTTTGGCAGGGGCAGAGCTGCTGCGTTGGGCCGGGCAACGGTCTCGTGGCCAGAAGCCCACCCAGCGGGAAAAGAAAGAATAACCTGCAGCAAGCAGCATAACCTATCGATCTTTTGTGCGGCGATCTGTTCTTCTATTTTCGCATGTCGCCGTCGTGGGAGTCGTACGCTGGGTACTTCGGTTGTACGAAAACCGAATGTTTCGAAATGGTCGATCTGTTGAGGGTTCGGTAGTTGGCATATATGCACCGACATTCAAGAATTCGCATGGAAGGGTTCGTTTCATGGTCGAGAATATTCTCCGGAATTCACAATGGTTGGCATCGGCTCGTGTCATGTTTCTCTGTGTTCTCGCTAGGTCGACAACCGCATGCAGCAGTCACGGAACACGCCAGCCTCGCCAGCCGGTGGAAATGAGTGTCAAGTCGTCGCAAACGATTCCTGAGGAATTGCGCTGGCATGTCCTCATGCTCAATGAACGTGGACGCTTGTTTGGCTTTCAGCAGCTCACTACCGAGAGCACGACTGCCACGCCTGATAAAGACTTTGATCTCGAAAGTGGCTTTGACGATAAGGAAAACAGGTATCCTCAACAGGCAAGAGAGTACGTGAGGAGAATTCTTACTCACGCCCGAGATTTCTCTTCTGAAGATTGGGCGAAGCAATGTGGTCCTGCCAAAAATCCAGATCAACCACAATATCCAGATAAGAACGGGAAGCGGAAGTTACTCATCTTTGTACACGGTGGACTGAACTCGCTGGATGGGAGCCTCGATCGAGCAAGGGAGCTCTATGTGCCGATTCTATGTGCAGGATACTATCCTATCTTTATCAATTGGAACTCAGGGCTCCTTTCCTCTTATAAAGAGCACTTGCTGCATATTCGGCAGGGAACATACCGTACGCTTTTTCACGGGTCCTTCTCTGGAGCGCTCACAGCTTTTTTTCCGTCCTATCTTCTCGCCGACATTGTGGGCAGTGTTGCAAAATCTCCAATGTCAACCGGAGAACTGACTGTCAACGACGTGGAAGGCTTAAAGTGGTGCAATGGAAAAGAGCAAAAGGAGTACAACTACTTTTGTGGCGACAGTCCCGAAATCGCCGCACTTTACCTCAACGAAAAGATCAAAGAAGCAAACAAATACGCACACTGGGATCTCTACGTTGCACCAGACTCCCGCACGTGGCCCGAACAAGGAATAGACATAGTAAGACTTCTCGCCTCTGCGCCGACAAAAACAGTGACAGCAGCGGCGTTAGTCCAAGCAGGTGCCGAAGCATGGACAGATATGCTGCGAAGAATAGAGGTCACATTCCGCACGGATGAAGATTTCCGCCTTCCAGATACAGCGTATCACGGGGCGTCAAAGAGCTTGTCTCGGGAAATTACCGGCGGTTTAGCCATTTTTCTGCACGAATTGGTAGCGGCAATCGAGGGCAAGTCTACACAAACAGGGGGAGACTCAGAGCCGCCAATACAGATCGAGAAGGCGGACATTACACTTATTGGTCACAGCATGGGTGCGATTCTCTTAAACCGAGTGATCCGTCGTTTTGGCCAACAACTCCCTATTTCACATATCGTGTACATGGGAGCGGCTTGCACCATCAAAGACTACGAAGAAACAGTGTGGTCTTACATCCGCAGCCGGAAACTCCAAAAGCAGCAGCTCCTAAAATGGCG
>JAYVFX010000973.1:0-3615 GCA_043772795.1 Deltaproteobacteria bacterium | reverse complement strand
ACATTGGGTATTGGTTCGTTCCTATGCAGATACCGAGCGTATCTACGCCGAACCGTTCGAAGCAATCGCCATTGACCTCAGCCGATGGTGGTTAGAGGCCTAATCTGTCCTGGACGGGATAGTCGCTTTGGGCGCGTTCCACGCGTCAGGGCATCGGCGCTCAGAACTCCCAGGTCACCAACATTTGCAGCTCAGGAACATAGGAACAAAAAGTGCCGGTCTTGATGGTCTGGGTGAGATCCTGCCCAAGCACGGGATGCACCTCGGTCACACGGGCGATGGCTGTACGAATAGCGCGGGTGACGTTCACTCGCGCCCGCTCCTGTGGCGAGGCGACCTTACGGGCTCGGCCCCGGAGTCCCACAGCGCTCACCAGTTCTTGCGTCACGAACTCACGTTCGTCTTGCAGCTTTTCTACCCGACCGACATCGTTAAATTCGTGCGCTTCCGCAATTTCGCCCTGGAGGTCTTTCAGGCGCTGTCGATAGGCTGCTTTGGCTTGGGGGTCGAGCACATCGCCAGCGTCGGTAAAGCCAACGCTATGCACATTCGCCGTCGCCGGGTCGCGGGTCTCACTCAGGAGACTTATCCCAGTCAGAGAACTTGTGCTGAAGTCAGGCGTATCAGCCGCGAGAGCGATCGCGGAAAACTCTTGGTCAGGATGTTGGAGCAAATGGGCAAGGTATTGCATACCGCGTGTATCTTTGAGGCGGGCAGTCATTCCGTGAAACACCAGCGTCCAATACTCTCCTTCGGAACGGAAGGTGTTGGGGGTTAGGGGTCGGGGGTCGGGGGTTGGGGGAGGGGGCGACATTACCCTTTCGGATCATCGTCGACGACTCGACCAAGAAAAAGGCGGGACGCCGGAGTTTTTTCCATACCACAATGCGCTCCAGGTCTCGCCGAAATTCCGCAGGCGCCTGAAAATGCTTTACCTTTACCGCGTAGGCGCGCGAAACTAATGGCTAGATACGTCAGCCAGTTCAGCGTTGACACATCGCTCCAGTGCAAATCTTCAAGCACGATGACGAGCCCGCGCTGCACGGTGAACAGTTCTGCTACCTCGGCCATCTCTCGGAGCATCCGCTCCCGACTCACCCCCTGTACGTGCTGCTGCAAGAGGGCGCGGTCCTCAGGGTTAAGCAATCCCGACAATTGCGCGAGCCAGCTCGGCGCGTAGTGCTTCAGGGCCTTGAGGCTTTGCTCCCTTATCCACGCCCTGGCAGAGTTGAGTGGTGGCGTCCAAGAGCGGCAGATAGGCTTCACCCGCGCCATACTGTTCCACACACTGCCCAGAAGTAATACGCACCTCAGGGCGCTCACGCAGACTTTCCACAAACGCATCGACGAGGGCAGTCTTGCCAATCCCTGGCTCACCACTAGAGAAATACAATTTGCCGTGTACCGTTGAACGCTTTGGCCCAGTAACGATGAAGTTGCACCAGTTCCTCGTCGCGACCGACGAGCAAGGTGCCAGGTTTTTGGTTCCACGTTCCGGGTTGGGTAGATGAAAGCTTTTCTTTGTTAAGCATCGCTACCGATTTGCGTGTGATACCGGGTGACTCCACAGCTCTCCTTCCTCCAGCACCGATCGTACGATTATGTTCCCCTACTGTTTGACGCAGAAGAGACTAAGCAGGTCCCGCTGTAAGAGTCAACCGAATATGCCACCAGGTGCGTCCCCGTGTTGAGGAAGTGGACGTTTGACACGTTCTCGCACATACTCTAGACCGGGAACATGCTTCTGATGCAACGATTGTGCGCTCGAAAAGAAGGAGGAAGACAATGACCATGACGCATCGGCTCGACCCAGAATTAGCAGGTCCACTTGAAGCCTGGCACAAGGCAACGAAAGGTGGAATTAACCTGCATGATATTCCTGCAGCTCGAAGGATGATGGATGAACTTGCTGCCGCCCAGATGGCGAAGGCTCAACCGATAGAGGGCGTCAGTAGTGTGGATAAAAAAGTGCCTGGTCCTGCAGGTGCTCCCGATGTCTTCGTGCGCATCTATCAACCAACGGATCGACCTGCCACCTTGCCTGCCCTGTTATGGATTCATGGTGGTGGCTATGTTTTGGGCAGCGTCGAACGTGACGACTTGTTAGCTAAACATTTGGCTAGAGTCGGACAGTGCGTGGTAGCGTCGGTCGAGTACCGGCTTGCTCCTGAACATCCCTTTCCTGCACCAGTCGAAGATTGTTATGCCGCACTCAAGTGGCTGGCAGCGCATAGTGCCGAACTGGGTGTGAATAAGTCACGTATCGCTATCGGCGGAGCCAGTGCAGGTAGTGGACTCGCAGCAGGCCTCGCACTGCTAACCCGTGATCGGGCTGAAGTGGAGCTGGCTTTTCAATTGCTCATCTATCCGATGATCGACGACCGCAACGTCGCCCCTGCGAGTGCGTCAGCTCCCGACACCTTTGTGTGGACCCGAGAAAATAACCTCATGGGCTGGAGAGCCCTGCTTGGCCGTGAGCCCGGCGGAGCGGATGTGTCTCCCTATGCCGCCGCCGCGCGTGCGACTGACCTGAAAGGCTTGGCTCCCGCGTACATTCCAGTAGGCGATCTCGACTTATTCTTGGACGAGAACATTACCTACGCGCAGCATCTACTCGCGGCTGGGGTTCCAACCGAGCTGCATGTATATCCAGGTGCCTTTCACGGCTTCAACGGTTTCGTACCGAACGCAGAGGTGTCACGACGCTTTAATGGCGACCGTGACAATGCACTCAAGCGTATGCTCCACCGTTAAACGACTGCACCAACATTACCTGCTCATAAACAAGAGCGTGCAATTGGACATGTCTTTGCTGACCTCGCTGGCTCCTCTCAACCTTGGCGAGCCAGCTACTTGCTGGCAGAATATCCCGGTGTTAGCGTTCGAGCACTGAAACGGGGGGTCTTTTATGCAAGATGGAATTCTTTCGGGGCTGCGTGTTATCGACTGCGGCACCTACGTCGCCGGACCAGCGTCAGCGACGATCATGTCGGATTTTGGGGCGGAAGTAGTGAAGATCGAGCGCCCGCAAGGCGGGGATTTGTACCGCTTCATGGCTGATCTACCGGGGTTTGCCAAGGCAGATCTCAACTGGGCCTGGATTCTGACGAGTCGCAACAAGAAGAGCGTGGCACTCGACCTGAGTGTACCTCAAGGACGGGAAGCCCTCATCCGTCTGGTCAAGACAGCAGATGTCTTTGTCACCAACTATCAACATCCGCTGCTCGAAAAGTTCCAGTTGACCTGGGAGCATCTCCAGGCGGAAAACCAGCGCCTCATCTACGCGCATTTGACTGGCTACGGCGACGCGGGTGAGGATGCCGATGCACCAGCCTTTGATGCACTGGCGTATTGGGCACGCTCGGGCCTGATGATGAGCGTCGTGGGCATGGATGGTACTCCAGCCGGGCCGCGGCCAGCGATGGGCGACCATCCCACCTCAGTATCCCTCTTCGGCGCGATCATGCTCGGCCTGTATCATCGTGAACGCACCGGGCGCGGGGTCAAGGTTGGAACGTCGCTGATGGCGAGTGGCGCGTGGGCCAATGCCTGCGACTTGCAAGCCAAATTCTGCAAAGCTGAGTTTCCCCAGCGTGGAGCAGACGGTACGCCGCC
>JAYVFX010000972.1:0-4351 GCA_043772795.1 Deltaproteobacteria bacterium | reverse complement strand
CATGGTCATCACTCGTGACAATTAAACCGCTGTGATTGAACCACACCTGAGGGATTTTGCAATAGAAAGGATAGTGTATCTTCTGACAGCGGTGTAAGGAGGAAGAAATGCGACATGAAATTGCCTGGAGCCAACGCCCTTATCTTACTGCTGTTTGCTGTCTTCTATCTCTTTTATTGATGACAACCACAGCAACGACAGCAGACACTCCTACGCCACCCCCGAAGCAACAAGACATCGCCAAAGGTCTAACGGCTGTCACTGGTGTAAAAGTCGGACATCACACACTCAGTGAACGTCCGACAGGTTGTACAGTCGTACTTGTCGAGGCCGGAGCTGTCGCAGGGGTTGATGTTCGCGGTTCCGCTCCGGGAACCCGCGAAACTGACTTATTGAATCCCATCAATATGGTTGAGCAGGTGCACGCGATCGTTCTTGCTGGCGGCAGTGCGTTTGGACTTGATGCAGCAAGTGGCGTCGTTCGCTATCTGGAAGAGAAAGGGATTGGGTTCGACGTACAGGTAGCAAGAGTACCCATCGTTCCTGCTGCGATTCTCTTCGACCTTATGGTTGGTGATGCAAAAATCCGTCCGACCGCCGAGTGTGGATATCAAGCCGCGCGCGCAGCGACCACTGATGTGGTGCAAGAAGGCAACGTCGGTGCAGGCGCTGGAGCGACAGTCGGAAAGCTCACAGGAATGGGGCGCGCCATGAAAGCAGGAATTGGCACTGCGGCGCTGACTCTGTCAAACGGACTCATTGTAGCAGCATTGGTTGCAGTTAATGCTGCTGGTGATGTCATCGATCCCACCACTGGCCAAGTCATCGCTGGAGTGCGGACTGAAGATGGAAAAGGGCTCGCAGACAGCAGACGCCTCTTGAAGGCTGGGACGTTACGAAGCCGCCGGGTGGGTCAAAATACGACGATCGGCGTCATCGCCACCAATGCACGGTTGACCAAAGTGCAAGCGACAAAAGTGGCACAAATGACCCATGATGGATTCGCGCGAGCAATCTCACCTGTGCATACACCGCTTGATGGCGACACCATCTTTGCTCTTGCGACAGGCACTCATACGTCGGAGGTAGACCTTCTCACTGTCGGTGCGCTCGCGGCTGAAGTCATGGCTGAAGCGATTGTACGAGCAGCTCGTACGGCAACGGGGATTCCAGAGTATCCAGCGGCACGGGATTTGGTGAAAGACGAACCATAAGCACCGAACGAGGGAAGAGACTAGTAGATCGCCACAGCGATTTTGACAGGTTGAGATTGCTTCGTCGCTCAATCACAAACCGACCTGTCATAATCGCTGTGGTCGGCCACTAGCGGAAGCTGTATCAGCGAACGTATAATTTTGGCGAAAACGCACAGGGGAAATTGTATGGAGACGATTACAGAAACAACACAGGCGGTAACACACCAGGTTGTGCCGAAGGTTTCACCAAAAGAGACTGCACAACGCATCATTTTGCCTGGGATCAGTTGGGCAACCTATGAGAGTTTGCTCACTGATCTCGTTGATAGCCATGCCGCGCACTTTGCCTACGATGAAGGTGCGTTAGAGATTATGGCGCCGTCCTTTGCACACGAAAAGACAAACCGCCTCCTGCACGATCTTGTTAGTGAGATCGCAGTTGGAATGAATATTGACTTCGTCAACGCTGGCTCGACAACATTTAAGCGTACCGACCTAAAAAAGGGCTTTGAACCCGATTCCTGCTTTTACTTTCAGCATGAAGAACGCATGAGAGGCAAGGAAGCCATTGACCTGACAGTTGATCCGCCACCGGACCTGGTTATCGAGATCGACATTAGCAACCCGTCACTCAACAAATTTTCGATCTATGCCCAGATCGGAGTCGCAGAAGTATGGCGCTATACCGGTGAAACAGTAACCATCTTCCAATTAGCGAAAGAAGAGTACCTCTTACAAACCACAAGTACTGTCCTACCTGGCCTGACGAGTGAAGTCATCTCGCGTTTTCTTGTTGATGGTCAAACAACAAAACGCACCGAATGGATACGCCGAGTACGAGAGTGGGCACGGCGACACACTAAGGGATAAGAAGTGGGAGGCTGAGGCAGGGCGCGAGCACAGCCCAACAACCTGCCGCGCGGGATTTGGCCCGCTAGCGACCACGAAACTTTGGCGGCCGTTTTTCCAGAAAAGCGCGACGGCCTTCATTGAAGTCTTCTGTCTGCTGCGCGTAATAAAGCGCCTGTCCTTGATGCTCGTATGCAGCTTCGGGCGATGTTTCTTCCCAGCCATGAATGATCGCAGCTTTAGTGTAACCGTACGTCAGCGTTGGCCCCTCAGCGAATTCACGTGCCAGTTCCATTGTTGCTGCTTCAAGCTGCGCGAGTGGCACAACGCGATTGACTAATCCCCAGCGTTCCGCTTCTTGCGCGGACAGTTGCTTCGCCAGCAACGCCCATTCCATCGCTTTACCAATGCCCACAAACTGTTGGAGCAGGCTAGTTCCCGTGGCGATGCCGCGCTTCACAAACGGAATACACAGAGTCGCCGAATCAGCCATGACGCGCAGGTCACAGCCAAGGGCGAGGTTGAACCCGGCACCGTGGGCGTGTCCGTTAATCATAGCAATAACTGGCTTCGATAAAGCGCGCATTTTTGCCACTACCAACGGCCAACGGCCTTCACCTTTCACATACTGTTTCAACGGGTCTTTGTACCGACGATCAGGCTCACCGGGTTCGGTCATGCCTTTGAGGTCATCACCGGCGCAGAACGCTCGCCCCGCGCCGGTGAGAATGACAACCCGGACACCATCATTGCGGTCGCAATCTTCTAGTGCCTGCAGCACTTCCACACCAATGCGCACGTTGATCGCGTTCAGACGTTCTGGGCGATTGAGCGTCAGCCGGCAAATGCCAGCGTCCTGGTGAACCAACAAATGACGAAAATCCATAAAGAGCCTTACCTAAAACATAATCCGTAACCACCCCACTCCTCTTACGTTTTACGCTTTACGTTTCATGTCCCTAATACAACACCTTTTCTTCCTTCAACTTCGCAATGACTTCATCGCTATAACCAAACACACTGCGCATCACTTCGTCCGTATGCTCGCCGAGCAACGGGGCAGCGGACCGCACTCCGTTTGGTGAGTTAGTTAAGAGCCACGGAATCCCCGTGTGAATACGTTCGCCAACTTCAGCATGTGGCAACTTGGTAAAGAAACCACGTGCATTGAGGTGTGGGTCATCCGTCAGGTCTTTACTGTTCATTGAGGGAAAAGCGGCGACGCCCGCAGCTTGCAGTGTCCGAGTAACTTCCCATTTGTCGCGCGGCAGCGTCCATTCAGTCAGCGTCTGTTCCAGTGCCGCTTCATTGGCTTTACGATCTTTGGCCGTACGGAAATGCGCGTCGGTTCCTAATTGCGGCTGACCAATCGCTTGACACAGAGCTTGCCACTCTGCATCTGCACCACACGCGATCGACACCCATTCGTCTTCGCCTTTGCAACGGAAACAATTGTGTGGCGCCATCAGCAAGTCGTGATTGCCATCACGAGGCGATTCAACATTGTTCATCGCGTAGTCCATCCACCCTTCAGGCATCAACGCAGTCATCGCTTCCCACATCGACACGTCAATGCATTGTCCCTGCCCGGTGCGTTTCCGTGCTGCCAGCGCTGCACAGATGGCGGTCGCCGCATTGATACCGCCATTCGGGTCACCAAGAGAAAGACCAACCTCTTGTGGTGGGCCACCAGGATAACCCGTCAAGGCAGACATACCCGAAAGTGGCGCCATCGCTGGGCCATAACCCATGTATTCCCGCTGCGGACCAGTGTGGCCATACCCAGTAATTGAAGCAACAATGATGTCCGGCTTGATTTTCTTCAGCTCTTCGTAGCTCAACCCGAGTCGTTCCATTACTCCAGTCGCAAAGTTGTCTACGACAACATCGCTTTTCTTAATCAGCTCTTTTACTAGGGCAATGCCTGCGGGCTTGTCGAAGTTGAGAAGTAAGCTCTTTTTGCCGAGGCTCCATTGATTGAAGAGGCCGGAACGATTCACTCCACCTTTCATACCCGCAGGATACAGTGGCAAACGACGAGTGACATCGACTCGTCCTTGCGACTCGATCTTAATCACCTCCGCCCCCAGGTGGGCAAGGTGCATCGTGCAGTACGGTCCAGCCCACACCCACGTGAAATCGACCACACGCACCCCAGCAAGCGGGAGCCGGGATTGCGAACCGTCGGTTGTGACGTTGAGGGTTTGGGGAGGAATACCACGCCGTGTCGAAGAAGGCCCCAGCGTTTCGTCGTTATGTTCACCGAGCAGAGGAGCCGGGCGGCGAATCTTCCACCAGGGTTCTGC
>JAYVFX010000971.1:0-6383 GCA_043772795.1 Deltaproteobacteria bacterium | reverse complement strand
GAGGTCGAACACGTCTACCTGCGCGCCCGTGCGTTGTGTGAGCAGACTGGTGAATCCGCGCAGTTAATCCGTGTGCTGCGGGGGTTGATCATCTTGTATACCGTGCAGGCAAACTTCCCGGCGGCACGGGAGATGGGCGAGCACTTGCTGACCCTAGCGCACCAGGCGAACGATGCAGCCCTCCTCGAATTGGCCCATATGCTGCTCGGCGTCGTCCTGCTTTGGCTTGGCGAATTGCCCGCCGCGCAGGAACACTTTGTCCACGGGGCGACCTGCGTTGATCCTCACCAGGATCTCCAGCAACGGAGGGTTCAGGCCATCCGTAACGGGCAGGACCATCGGATCGCGTTGCTCTCCCATGCGGCTTGGGCGCTGTGGTTACGGGGCTATCCAGACCAAGCGGTGCAGGAGAGTGAGGAGGCACTTCGCTTGGCCTACGAGCTCGCGCATCCCTTCAGCTTAGCGTTTGCGTTAATCTATGCGGCTGGAGTACGGCAATTCCGTGATGAGGAGCACGCCGCGCAGCCGGGGGCAGAGGCCGCGATTGCGCTCTCAGACGAGCAGGAGTTTTTATTCTTCTCGGCTCGAGGGAAGAGCGTCGAGGGCTGGGCGTTGACCCAGCGGGAGCAAGTCGAGGAAGGGATTGCCCTGATGCGTCAAAGCCTAGCGGTGTATCAGACGTTGGGGATCAAGCGGGGACAGCCGCATGTTCTCGCCGTTCTTGCTGAAGCGGGTGGTAAGATCGGGCAGATAGAAGGTGGGCTTGCTCTGGTGGCCAGGGCGCAGGAGATCATCACTAGTAGTGAAGAGCACTGGTACGAAGCCGAGTTGTGGCGGCTCAAGGGGGAGCTGACGCTGCAACAGTCTAGCGTCCAGGGTCTAGCGTCTAGAGTCCAAGAAAAGCAAAAGTCAAAAAGCAAAAGTCGGGAAATAGTAGTCAGTAGTCAGCAGTCAGTAGTCAGTAGAGAAAAAGAAGAAAAGCAAAGGGCAAGAGTTATTGATCCTCGACCCCTGATCCCTGATCCCCACGGCGAAGCCGAAGCCTGTTTTCGCAAAGCCATCGAAGTCGCTCAACACCAGCAGGCCAAGTCCTTGGAGTTACGAGCAGTGATGAGCCTGGTCCGTTTACGGCAACAACAAGCCCGAGAGCAGGGAGCACAGAGCAGGGAGCAGGGAGCAAAGAACGAAACCGCTGGAAAGCGAGAAAGCCAGAAAGCGAGAAAGCCAGAATTGCCTCCTAGCCTCCCAGCCTCCCAGCCTTCAAGCTTCCGGCTTGCCGAAGCACACACGATGTTAGCCGAGGTCTACGGCTGGTTCACCGAAGGGTTCGACACCAAGGATTTGCAAGAGGCGCAGACGCTGCTCAAGAGTCTAGAGTCCAGCGTCTAGGGTCCAGAGTCCAAGAAAAGAGAAATGCAAAAATAGAGAAGGAGAAAATGGGGAAACGGGGAAATGGATAAACGGGGAAATGGATAAAGGATAAAACGGATAAACGGGAAAGACGTGCCAGAGCGTGGGTACGCCAGACTTGTCTCTCGTATTTTGCCCATTGCCGACCAACACAGGGCGGAGGAGAATGGCGGTAGATGAAAACCGATTCACTCTTCTACCGCTTGTTTCAAACCCTGCCGCAGCGGACACTGAACATAGTAAACTTGGTGGAGACGATTTTAGTGTATAAACTAGCCCCGACGGTGAGTCGGGAGGAGATTCAGACCATGCTCAATCTGCAAGATGTTGATCTCAAACAGACGCGCTTCTATCAGGATGTCTTTACTGAGGGTCGGCAGGAAGGCCGGCAGGAAGGCCGGCAGGAAGAAGGTACAGCCCTGATCCTCCGTCAGTTGCAACGTCGCTGTGGCGAGTTGGCTCCGGCAATGTGCGAGCAGGTGAAAGCCTTGAGCCTGCTACAACTCGAAGCTTTGGGAGAGGCGTTATTGGAGTTTCGTGGGCTGGCCGATCTGGAGCAGTGGTTGGCGGCGCAGGGGGGGAGTGAGGAATGAAAGGCTACAGGCCGTAGGCTGAAGGCTGCAGGGAGAGGACGGAGAATCATGCCGCCTGCTCTCGAGAGTGGAGGGAAACCGACTCTTGTACTTCCTCTGCGTCCTCGATACTAAACACGCATGCCGTTGCCTGCTTTTGATCATCGTGGAGACCTTCCTGTCGGTGTGCATCATGCGACGCTGGCCGAAGTGCTGGACCGTTTTGGTCACGGTACTCTGCAACGAGAACTCGTCACCGCCAGACGGTGCGTGTCTACGAACTGGCCCAGCAGACTGGTAAACTGCTGCGCTTCATCATCTTCGGGAGCTACGTTACTGCCAAACCCGAACCCAATGATGTTGACATCATCCTCATCATGCGAGACGATTTTCGCGAGGAGGATTACAGGGAGGATATCCTGCCCGTCTTCAACCATCTGCGTGCACATGACGAACTGGGAGCCAGTGTGTTTTGGACGCGCCCAGGGGCGGTGTTGCTCGAGACGGTGGACGACTTTATCGCTTTCTGGCAGGTGAAGCGTGATCTGACTGCTCATGGTATTATCGAAGTTGTTGAGGAGGTGAAGCCATGATCCACAACGATATCGAACTCAAAGCTACCCAAGAGCGGATTGCGAAGTTTGAGAGCTGGGTAGCGCAGTTTCGTGTGACTACTGCTCCGGCGGAATTCAAGCTCATGTCCGGTGCGTATCTTGCCGAGATCGAGAAGATGAATGCCGAAGTACTCGCCTACTTGAAGCGCCATCCTAGTGAACTTGCGGCAACACAAGCAGCCTGAACTTTCTTCCCTGAGAGCGCGTCCGTCGCGGGCGCCCACGCTGCGGGCGGGACGCCCGCGCTCCCAGAGTCACTCTGCGTTACTTCAACTTGAACACCGCGGTACGGACCGTGCCGTCGTTGAGCGTCACATTCAACTGTCGACACTGCCCGGCCCAGGTTTTCTGCGTCTTCCACACATACGTGTACTGATGGGTGGTGACGGCGTAGGTTAGCCTGTTGTTGCTGGTGGTGACCTCTTCGATGTCATCCACCAGTGCACTGGTTCGTTACGTTATACAGCCGCGCCTGGATCGCTGTTTCCTCAAGGAGTTCCGGGAAAGAGTTGCGCGATGCCTTCAGCCAAGTGTGTCAAGGAGGAGGACCCTAAGCCCCAGGCCCAAACCGGTTCCGGTTCCTGACAGTCGCCGTAGCTCCCCATCATGGCGGTGCAATGTTTGGAATCCCCGATGAACGGCCCGACCAAGGAAAAGAAATGGAAGTGGGTATAGCTTTCGCTGATTTCCGGCGCCAGGTGTGAGTCGTGGGGACGTGGAGTCCAGGAAGCGTGCCAATCCAGGTTATGCCCGGTCTCCTGCAACAGCACCATTGTATCGTAAGACGCTGAACCACTCGTATCCTTGGTGAGGGAGTACATGCGCTTCCCCGAACCTGCGGCGACCGGCCGTCCTAGGTACGCGATGCCCCCGCAGTCCATACTCTGGGTGGTGAGCAGGATTTGCAAGGTATTGTTTTTGATGGGGCCGTTGCGGCCGGCTTCGGTGTCATCCTGAAATTTAGCGAGGTTAGCGTTACAATCGGTGCTATAGCCGGCGCGAGAGATCTGTTGCCACTTGGAGATGGTGACTCCACTTACTTTCACAATGCTGGCGCCTGTATACCGCGGGATGCCAGTGCCAGCAAGACCGAAGTTCTTTTTGAGCTGCTGGGCCCAGGCGAAAATGATGTTATAGTGAAAACCTGAAAAAGCCGCCGTATCATTGTCCTGGTACACCTGGATGTTTACTTCGTGAGTGAGCGTGGGAGGCGCTAACAACGCCTCGAAGGCCATTGCCTCCGGCTCGGGGAGAAACGCCTGAGGTGGCACCTCCACTATCGGGTCGCCATGCCCCTCGGGGCCGACTTCGGGTGGTGGGATCGTATCTTTCTGCCGGTAACAGATATGGAGGCCCGGTGCCGCCGCCGAGGCCGCTTTCGTTTCCACGCCGCTGTGGAGCTGCATGTCGCTCAGGGGTTGGATCCATAGCGATTCGGTGGCGCCCGGGGGAATCTGCCCAGGGGGTTCGTTGGTGGTGTCTACCGGCATGTGCAGCGCACCGCCGAGTTGACCATTCGTCACAGTGAACACCACAAGGCTCTCTTCTTCCATCTCCCCCTTGCTATTGACAATCTTGCCAACGAAGGTGGGCGGTCGGCCGAGACCGGGAATCTCGACTCCCGGCGCCAGAAGCTCTTGGCGCTCGACCTGAACCGTGAATTTTTGCGAGCCGATGCTCAGCCCCACCGGGCTCTTTTCCTGCGCACCCCACTCCAGATCCTCGAGTATCTCGGGTACGTTGAGGGAGTCGACCTCGGCCTTTAAGATATGGTCAGGCACACCTTCCGGAAAGCCCGGGGGACGCACGCCGAACCTGGCTTTGTTCTGCACCTCGGGGATGTTGTCCTTATCGATGTAGAGCGCTGCCACCACGCTGTAGGAGGCGTCGGGTGCGGGGGTTGGGGCGATGACAAAGGGAATGGTGCGGCTGCCGTCCGCTGGGAGCGTGACCGGATACTCTCTCAGATCGATCTCATTACCGCTTTGTTCATTGAACGTGAATACCCGTAGGAGCGCTTTCAGGTGTTTGTCCCCCGTGACCGTGACCTCGCCTTTGACGGGAGTGTGGGGCTGATACACCTTTTTGTCCACGCTGACGTCCACCGTGGTGGTGGCTGCCATGGCAGGTGAAAGGGTGGCAACGAGTTGGAATACCAGACAGCCAGCGGCGGTCGCCAAAGCGGCCACGCGCGGATGCCGTGCAATGAATGTTGTATCGTATCGCATACCTATTCTCCTGTTTGCGCCGCATAGCGCGGCGGATGTAAAGGATCGGAATGATGAATGATAAACAGCGAAGAAGTAGTCAGTAGTCAGCATTCAGTAGTCAGTAGGAAAAAGAAGAAACGAGAACCCGATCGATGCCTCATGCTGGCTACTGGCTACTGACTACTGATCTTACGGTGGTTTCTCCCCCATCTCGGCCAGCACGCGTGCCATAAACGCACGGGCTTCTTCTAACGACTGAAACGTCGTAGCTTTACCCGAGACGAGATGCTCGATTCGCCCGTGTATGCTGTCGGGAGTCAGCGCGGTGCCCTGGCGTAACTGCACGACAAAGGCCCACTGCGGCGAGAGCGGGGCCGGCAGGGGCGCTGGGAAGCTTGCCGAAATGTCCGTGGAGTCAGGCCCTGCCGTCCGCCGCTTGTTTTGGTGTTGCATGCTGGGATAGATACATCCGTGGACGTGCGGAAGTCGTTAGCAAACCATTAGCAAATCATTAGCAAACCATTAGCAAACCATTAGCAAGTGCTGAGGACACGCCGGGGATGCGGAGAAACAGCGGAAGGAGTGAGGATGGACACAGCGCAGCTATTGACCTTTGGTCCCTACCGTCTCGCCAGTGCTCAGGGCCCCTTATGGCAGGAGGGGCAGGTCGTGCCGCTGCAGCCCAAGGCCTTGGGATTGTTATGGTTGTTGGCGACACGGGCAGGCGAAGTGGTGAGCAAGGAGGAGCTGTTCGCCACGCTTTGGGGGAGCACGGTGGTCAGTGACGGAGCGCTCACGGTGTGTCTGCGGCACGTACGCCGGGCGCTGGGCGAGACGGCTGGGACCCCGCAATATATCGAAACCGTGCATCGGATTGGGTATCGCTTCATCGCCGCCGTCGCGGCTGGCGCCGCGCCAGTTCAAAGTTCAATGTTTAATGTTCAAAGTTCCCCACCGCCCGCCACATCGGACATCGGCAGGGAAGAGAGTTTTTCTTCCCAACCTGGAACCTGGAACCCGGAACCTGGAACTCTTCTCGTGGGACGCGAGGCGGAACTCACACAACTTCACAGTCTGTTTGCCAAAGCTCTGAATGGTGAACGGCAAGTGGTATTTGTCACCGGCGAGGCGGGGATTGGCAAGACGGCGCTTGTCGAAACCTTTTTGTTCGGAGTGCGGAGTCGGAAAAAGTTCGGGGTGCGGAGTCACGAAGAGTTCGGAGTGCGGAGTCACGAAGAGTTCGGAGTGCAAAATTTTCCTTCCCCAACCCCGAACTCCGAACTGTCCCCAACTCCCGTTTTCATCGCCCACGGGCAGTGCATTGAACACTATGGCGCAGGGGAAGCGTATCTGCCGGTGCTTGAAGCGCTGAACCGGTTGTGTCAGCAGACGGAGGGCGGGCGGGTCCAAGAGATCTTGCAGCGGTATGCGCCGACGTGGCTGGTCCAACTGCCGACGCTGCTCAGTGAAGCCGAGTACAACACGCTGCAGCAGAAGGTGGTGGGAGCGACACGGGAACGGATGTTACGCGAGATGGCCGAGGCGTTGGAAGCGCTCAGCCGTGAGCGCCCGCTGGT
>JAYVFX010000970.1:0-8244 GCA_043772795.1 Deltaproteobacteria bacterium | reverse complement strand
CTGTGCGACAACCTTTGACGCAGCCGTGGATCACCGCGCCAATGCAAGAAACACGCTCTTCGATTGACACTGCTCTGCGGCTGACCTGACTTCACTAACGGGCTAGCAATTGTATCGTCGAGTCCTTCTCTCAATTGATTCCTATGGGTTTGCATATCCTGCTCCTCCTGACAAAAAGTTTCTGACTATTAATGTCGTCGTGCATGTCCGCCGCTCGTTCACTGGGGAGGGCCTCAGGTCGGGGTTCCGATCAGTAGACAAGGCAACGGAGAAAACGAACCAATGGATCGTCGCTGTTTGTTGTGGCGGTTACGGTGGCTTGGCGCGGAGGATCGTGAACACGTGCGCGAAGAAGACTGGTAGTACTTTGCACGAGAGGGCCGTGCCATGCGATAAATTGAATTTTTCACTCACTGGTTGATACCTTTGTTTTGCCATAAGGTCAGCGTACGCATCGCCACCGTGCAATGCGATCGGCCAAGCGTGAAATTTGCGTGGAGTTTGCGTTGAGTTTCCGTGCAGTTTTCGCTACAAGTGCGCACATCAGCAAAAGGAGCGTCGTGTGGCGTCAGAACCGTCCATCGTCTTTGCCCCGTTTCGCTTAGACCTGCACAATGAACAGTTGTGGCGGGACAATACCTTAGTGCCGGTACGGCCCAAACCCTTTGCGGTCCTGGCTTATTTAGCCACACATCCCGACCGCCTGGTCACTGCCACGGAACTGCGAGAGGCGGTCTGGCCCGACACCTATGTCAGTGAAGGTTTGTTACGTACCTATATCCGTGAAGTGCGCCACCTCTTGGATGATGACGCCGAGCAGCCACGGTTTATTGAGACCATTCCACGACGCGGGTATCGCTTCCTCCCGGCAGTAGTCAGGAGTCAGCAGTCAGTAGTCAGTAGCCCTCTGTCCTTTCCTCACTCCTCACTGCTTACTGCTCACTCCTCCGTCCTGGTCGGTCGTGACCGCGAACTCGCACAACTGCACGGCTGGTTAGCAAACGCACGGAGCGGCACGCGCCAAGTGGTGTTCGTGCAGGGCGAGCCGGGGATCGGCAAGACCACGCTTGTCGATGCGTTTCTCGGAGGCTTTGGGAACTGGGAGTGGGGGTCTGGTTCCTCCCCTCCCCAATCTCCATTTCCTAAATCCCAAAGCCCAGAGCCTGCCCCTTGGATCGCGCGGGGGCAGTGCATTGAACACTACGGCGCGGGCGAAGCGTACTTGCCAGTGTTAGAAGCGTTAGGCCAGCTCTGTCGGCAGCCGGGTGGCGAACAGATAGTGACGCTCCTTCATCGCTATGCGCCGACGTGGCTGGTGCAGATGCCTGCGCTCATTGACGATGCTGAGTTTGAGACGCTGCAACGTCGGGTGCAAGGCGCGACGCGCGAGCGCATGCTGCGCGAGATGGCCGAGGCATTAGAGGCGCTGACGGCGGAGCAGCCGTTAGTCCTCGTGCTCGAAGATTTGCACTGGAGCGATCATTCCACGCTGGACTTGCTCACCTTGCTGGCGCAGCGACGTGGACCCGCACGCTTGCTGGTGCTCGCCACCTATCGCCCCGCAGATGTCGTCGTCAGTGGCCATCTGCTCCGTGCCATAAAACAGGAACTACAAGTGCGTGGGCAATGTCACGAGCTGCCGTTAGGATTTTTGACGACGGCAGAAGTCAGCCAGTATCTGGCAGCGCGGTTTCTGCAGCAGCAGTTTCCCGCTGAACTTGCCGCAATCCTGCATCAGAGTACCGAAGGCAATCCGTTGTTCATGATCACGGTGGTCGACGACTGGATACGCCAAGGGGTACTGAGCGAGACTGAAGGACAATGGCGGCTGGCAGTCAAGGTTGAGGAGCTCGCGGCAAGAGTGCCGGAAAGTTTACGACAGATGATCGAGAAGCAACTGGAGCGGCTGACGCCGGAAGAGCAACGTATGGTCGAGGTGGCGAGCGTGGTAGGTGGCGAGTTTACAACGGCCACGGTAGCCGCAGGCTTACGTGAGCAAATGGCGGCTGTCGAGGCGTGGTGTGAGGGATTAGCCAAACGTGGACAATTTCTACAGGTGCGAGGAACGGAGACGTTAACGGATGGGACAGTCACAGGAAGTTATGGCTTTCTGCACGCGTTATATCAACAGGTGTTGTACGAACGACTAGCAGCATTACGGCGCCTCCAGTTGCATCGGCGCATCGGCGAGTGGCAAGAGACAACATCTGGCAAGCGGGCGAACGAGATCGCTGCCGAACTCGCCGTGCACTTCGAACGCGGCCAGGACTACCAGCGGGCGGTGCGGTATCTGGGGTTAGCCTCGAAGAATGCCGGGCGCAAGTACGCACTGCAGGAGGTGGTCGCACTGCTGAACAAAGGGCTGGATCTCCTCAAGACGCTGCCGGACACCCCTGAGCGTGCCCGACACGAGATCAATATGTTGACGGCCCTGGGGTCGGCTTTAATGGCTATCGAAGGCCAGGCGGCGCCAGAAGCAGAGCACGTCTACACCCGGGCGCGAGCCCTGTGCCAGCAGATCGGGGAGACGTCGCAGCTTTTGTTGGTACTGGGAGAACTGGAGGGATTCTATCTCGCGCGCGCAGAACTAGCGACAGCGCGTCAACTGGGAGAACAACTCCTCACCCTCGCGCAACGCCAGCAAGACCCTCTGCTCCTCGCCAGGGCTCACATGTCGTTAGGGCTCCCCGTATTTTGGTTGGGCGCGCCGGCTTTAGCCCGTGAACACCTGGAGAGCGCGCTAGCCCTTTACCATCCCCAACAACAGAGTCCCCCGGTCTTTCGTGCGATGCAGGACCGCAGTGTGATCCTCTCTTATACAGCTGCAGCCCTCTGGCAGCTTGGCTATCCGGATCAAGCCTTGCAGCGGAGCCGTGAAGCGATTGTCCTGGCCCAGGAGTTGTCGCACCCCTTTAGTCTGGCTATGGCCTTGGACTTTGCTTCTTGGCTCTCTCAGCTTCGCCGTGAGTGGCAATCCGCGCGAGAGCAGGCAGAAGCAGCGATGACCCTCTCGATTGACTACGGTTTTTCGTACTGGTTGGCAGTGGGCATGATCCTGGGAGGCTGGGCACGAGCCGAGCAGGGCTCTGGGGAAGAAGGGATTGAGCAGATGTGCCAGGGACTGACCGCCTATCGGGCCACAAGAGCAGAGCTGGTGTGGCCGTATTGGCTCGCTCTGCTAGCCGAGGTGTATGAGAAAAGAGGGCAGACGCAGGAAGGGCTTGCCACGGCGACAGAGGCTCTGGCGCAGGTCGAGAAAACCGGCGAACGGTTCTGGGAGGCGGAGCTGCATCGACTTTACGGAGAGCTGGCGCTCCGAGCGGGTGAGCGGGCGACAAGGCGAGCGGGCGACAAAGCCACAATCGCCCATTCGCCCGATCGCCCATTCGCCCATTCTTCCCCAGAAGCGAGCTTTCTCAAAGCCATCGCCATCGCGCGTCAACAACAAGCGAAGTCACTTGAACTGCGCGCGGTGATGAGCCTCGTCCGGCTCCGGCAACAACAAACGGCCCAATACGCATCACGTACCACGCAACATGAAACACGTGAGAAGCTCAACGAAGCGCACAGAATGTTATCCGTGGTCTACAACTGGTTCACAGAAGGATTCGACACGGCGGATCTGCAAGAGGCGAAGGCACTGCTTGAAGACTTGAGGGAAACGGCGAAAAGGAGAAGATAAAATAGGGGGAAAAGGGGAAATGGCGAAAAGGGGAAATGGAGAAGAGGAGCAAAACACGCGGATACTGTTCCAGCGTTTTCCGTTTCGCCTTTTCCCCTTTTTACCTTTTCCCCTACCCCGATAAGGGCAGGTTCTGCCTGCCGAGTCTGTGGCGGGCTATATCCGCGCTACTTTGCGTTCAGTGTCTCGCGCGTGCCGATGCCCATCACGGCAACAAGGGCGATACATCCAGCAGTGACAACGAACGCAAGGTTAAAACCGAGATGTCCAGCAAGCCATCCCGCGAAGACCGGCCCAAGCAGCAAGCCTATGTCACCAGCGCCACGATACACACCCATGACGGTTCCTGCTTTTCCGGGCGGGGTGAGATCGGCAATGACCGCAGCCGGTGCAGGTCCGAGATAGCCGATCGCAGCACCAAAAGTGATACTGGCAATTGCTAATCGTGCATACGTTGTCGCCCACGGATACAACAGCACTGCTAGCACTGTAGCCCATAAGCTGACGAGAGTTACCGAACGACGACCAACACCATCAAGCAGTCGTCCGGCGTGCCAGATCACACAAAAGTTTGCCAGCGAACAGAGAGATTGTGTCAGACCAATGCCGCTTTCGCCGAGCCCGATATGCTTTTGGGCAAAAAGCGGCATGAGGTTGAGACTAATGCCAGAACGAATGCCAAAGAGCACAAATGTCAGCACACAGGCAAAGACGAAGGTCCAGTCGCGCAGGAGTTGGGACATAACCCCGTTGGTCGAATCTGACGACATCGGGGTTCTTGATTCCGTCACGCTCGGGAATTCTCCGATCCACCGCATACCGACGATAGCAACAAGCAGTGACAACACCGCCATCGCCCAAAACGGCGCACGCAAATCGTGAAAGACACTCGCCGCCAAACCCCCGACTCCAGGACCGATGGAAACTCCAATTAGCAGCATGCTTTGATAGAATCCCATTGCTCGCCCCATGCGTTGGGGTACAACAGTACGGACAAGAAAAGCCATCGCGGTAATAGTAAAGAGCGCTGAGCCAATGCCACCAAGGAGCCGATACCACATTAGCGCTGTAAAGCTTTTGGCACTGGCCGATAACACGGCAGAGATGGCAACAATTGCCGCACCGCTGCACGCGATCAAGCGCGGACTCCAACGATCGACGGCCGCACCACCAATGAAATCGAACGGAATACGTCCGAGGGCAAATGCTGCCACTAACGCTCCAGCCCCGGCATACGAGACACCGAATTCTTGGGCAATAAGCGGAAGGACGGGAGAGATCACACTGGACCCAAGCATGATCACTAATGTCATTACCGAAATGATGACGACTTGGGGATCAAGGTCAGCTGCCAAACGAAAGTTCAAAGTTTGTAGTCCAAGGTCTAAAGTTCGCCTAACACGTAATGCGTAATCCGTAATACGTAACCGCCCCCCTTTTCCCTTTTACGTTTTACGAATTACGTTTTACGCCTCTCTTATAAATGTGGTTCAGTCAGAGTCCGCGCCACATCCTTGTCACAGGTCGGCGTGTAGCCGAGGACCTTGTCCCACACCGCAGCCGTTTCCATACACATATAATGCGGGACATACGGGGCAGCGTCTTTGAGCCATCGCAAAATCGTGCGATACATCTTCACCCGCAAGGCCTGAAACGTTCGCCATTTTCCATCGGCGCAAGGAATCTGCTCACCAGACAGTATGCGCGTTTGTGGAAAACGTCGCCGCACAGTGTTACGCAACGCTGGCGTCATCCGCAAACTCCCGAGGCTCACCCACGCCACTCGTCGGGGATCAATCATTGAAAAGATCCGAGAGATGGCTTCATAATACCCACGCTCCCAGTCGGGATACTCGATTAACGGATCAAAGTGAAAACCGAGTTTATAGCCAGCCGCTTGGACGCGCTGCGCCGCGGCAAGACGATCAGCAAATGATGCAGTCTGGTGCTCTTCACTCTCGACAATTGCGGGCGGCGTCATGGACCACGACACCACCACCCGGTCTTTGGGATCAAGTGCGAGCAGATTATCAATACAGTCACTTTTTGTTTTTAGTTCAAGCAGGACATTCTTGCGCTCGGCAAAAAATGGTACCAAGTCGGAAGAAAATCCAAGCAACGGATCAAGTGCGAGGCTATCAGACAGCTCACCGGTGCCAATGCGGAATTGCTGCGACGGATGGCGATCAATGGCTGTCGCCACTTGGTTCAGCAGATCTTCCACGTTGGTATATACCTTCAACGTCGGATTATTCGCCAGATATTCCTGCAGAAAACAGTAACTACAATCCATTGGACAATTGGAGATAAGGCTCACAACAAGATAGTTACAACAGACAAGACCCGACGTTCCTGCTGGACAGTGCTCCAGAAAGGCCGAACGTTGACGGATGAACAGCAAGCGCTTTTTTCCCGCGGCAAAAGCATCTTTCTCGGCAACAGGGAGCCCATCGCGCTCCCACCCTTTCTCGACAATGCGGACAGGAACCTGCGGCAGCCGGGAAAGTGCTCGCTGCACAACCGTCGTATTCTCTTCTCCCTGCTCAATAAGAATTTCATTAGGCTGATAGAGTTTCATTTTTGGTTCGTTCTACTGACTACTGACTACTGGCTACTTGTTTTTATACTTCATCCATCAACGCAAACACGCGTTGCAGGGAGCCGTCCGTAAACTTTTGTTGTAACAGAGCGAGGCTTTCACCCACTTCCTTCACATTTCGAGCTTTGATCTCCAAGGTGGTCTCGTCACCTTCCAACGCCGGTGGGAATGATATACGCACCCGGTTGCCAAGGTCTAGCGCCTTAATTGCCGCGCGTAGATCGTCCTCTAATTGAGAAAGACGGGGATAGCGAATCTTACGGAGCGTCTCTTTGACTACCTTCAGTTTGTCATTGCGGGAGAGTTTCGCCTCAAGTGAACGTTGGAGATCAGCATGTCCGAGAACGTCTCGTACGGTAGTACCATCACGCGCGATAATTTCCTCAAGCCAATCGAGAAAATCGCGGAGTTGATTCTCGTTCAGTTGCAGCTCTTTCGCCACAGGGAGCAGTGCGGCTTGATCTTCCTCGGTCCAGGACCGCCACCGCTGCAACGTCTGTGCGGACAGGCGTTTCTCTTGGGCGTAGGCGATGAGTTGGTCAGCGACAATGGACGACATTCTTGTTTCCTCACACCGACACGAGATTCTTCACTCCACTCTGTTTCGTTCAGAATGACACACCTTCACCGTATCGTTACGGAAGACTCGCATTGTTGTATGCGCCACGGCCAGTCCTAGATACTGATCACCATTCTGCCCGCGCTTCTCTGCACCGCTCGCGAGAATCATACATTTCTTCTGCAATACGCGTTCGGTCTGTCTACGTTGCTCCTCAGACAGCACACCAGAGGCGAGGAGTTTGCATAAGGCCGTAACACGAAAACGATCCATCCCCCAAAACTTGTGCGACAGTTGATCCACATGTCCACCACGTTTAATCACCAGCGGTGTCTCGATCAAATGAATCGGCATGGTCGCTGCAATGCGTAACCACAGGTCATAGTCCTCACACGCAGGCAGGGCTTCATCAAAACCACCCGTACGTTCAAACAGCTCGCGGCGCAGCATCACTGTCGAGGGACTCACCAGACACAGTTCGAGACTACGTGCAAAGATATCGCCACCAGTCTTGCGATGCTTATTGTGAGGATTTACCCGCACGCCATTGCGGAGCCACAGTTCCTCGGTCTGACAAATCTGCGCCTCAGCATGTTCGACAAAAAACGCCACCTGCTGTTCGAGCTTACGCGGTTGCCACAGGTCGTCCGAATCGAGAAAGGCGATCAGCTCGCCCTGGCTCAAGGAAACCGCTAGATTGCGTGCGGCAGAAACGCCACGATTCGGTTGATAGACGTAGCGAACGCCGGGGAACTCGTGCACAGCCTCCGCCGTTCCGTCATTAGAACCATCGTCGACAACGATCAACTCAAAATCGCTGAACGATTGCGCAAGAACTGAGGCAATCGCTTCACGTACGAGATTACGGCGATTGTAGGTTGGGATGATGACGGAGACTGTAGGCATAAGAAAAAGAGGGAATAAAACGTAAAGCGTAATAAGTAAAACGTAAGGAGAAAGCAAAAGGTTTCTTCTTGTTACGTTTTACGTTTTTACGTTTTATGCCTCACGTTTTACGCCTTACGTTTCACGTTCTCAGAGACCAGTTCCGCAATCGCTCGCCACAGTTCATCTTTTCCGGCACTGGTTTCCGCGGAAAAAATGAGTGGCTCGTACCCAGCGAATTGCGCGGTTAGCACCTTGCGTCGTTGTTCAAGCTCAGCACGTTTGAGTTTATCACTCTTTGTCGCGACAATGAGAAATGGGCGTTGATGATGGGTCAGGAAATCACACAACGCTTCCTCTTCTTCTTCTGGTCCCCGGCGAACATCAACGATGATAATGACTCCGCGTAACGTGCGTGCATTCACCAGGTAATCTTCGATCAAAAGCCGCCAATGTTGGCGATCTTGCTTAGACACCTTCGCGTATCCAAAGCCCGGCAAATCGACGAATGTCAGTTTG
>JAYVFX010000969.1:0-2707 GCA_043772795.1 Deltaproteobacteria bacterium | reverse complement strand
CCACCTTGGTGATATGGACTTCAAAGTCGCGGGAACTACAAGCGGAATCACTGCGCTGCAAATGGATATCAAGATTGCCGGAGTCACCAAAGAGATTATGCAGACAGCGCTTTACCAAGCGCGCGAAGGCCGGCTGTTTATTCTCGAGCAAATGGCTAAGGTATTAGCCACGCCACGTTCAGAAACATCGGAACATGCGCCACGGATTCTGACCCTAAAAGTGAGACCAGAAAAAATCCGTGACCTCATCGGCCCGGGTGGTAAGATGATTCGCTCGATCATTGAGGAAACCGGCGTAAAGATTGATGTTGAGGACGATGGTACTGTGTACGTCGCGTCTGTTGATGGTGATTCGATGAGTAAGGCCGTTGATAAGATTAACCGAGTGACTGCCGAAGCCGAGATCGGCAAGATTTATAAAGGCACTGTGCGTAAAGTGGTCGATTTTGGTGCGTTTGTAGAAATTCTGCCGGGGACTGATGGCCTCGTGCATATTTCTCAACTTGGTGGCGGCGGACGCATTCGGAAAGTGACGGATGTCGTAGAAGAGGGAGACGAAATCATGGTGAAGGTCCTGGAAATTGATCGCCAGGGCAAGATTCGTCTCAGTCACCGCGAAGCAATGCAGGAAGAAAGCGCAGCGAGCGAAAGTTAGAGAGATGATCCACCGCACGGTACTCGACAATGGAGTGCGTCTGTTATCAGAAGAAATGGCAGGTTCACCTTCGGTGACCGTGGGGATCTGGGTCGAGAACGGCTCGCGGGACGAAAGACCAGAAGAAAACGGCATCGCCCATTTCCTTGAGCATCTCTTCTTCAAAGGCACCCAGCGGCGCACTGCCGCCGGTATCGCAGAGGAAATCGATGCTGTCGGTGGTGTGCTTGATGCCTTTACCTCCAAAGAATACACCTGCTACTATGCCAAAGTGCTGGCGGAACACCTACCGCTGGCGCTGGATCTCCTGACGGATGTTTTTCTTCAGTCGCAATTTGCCGAGGAAGAAATTGAACGCGAACGGTCGGTTATCTGCCAAGAGATTGCGCAAGTCGAAGATACGCCCGACGATTTAATTCACGACTTGTTTCATCTCGACTTTTGGCGTGACCATCCGCTTGGTCTTCCTATTTCTGGTACGGTAGCCGAGGTTTCGCGTTTTCAACGGTCTGATTTTACCCGCTACCTTGACCAACGCTATCGTCCGGATCGTATCTTCGTGGCAATGGCTGGCAGTGCTCCACATGAGCAACTGGTGGACCTCGCAGGTTCATCCTTTGCGACCCTCACAGGCAAAGCTCTACGAGTGGAAGAGGTACCCCCAGTGCACCATCCGGGGGTGTATCGCCATTCTCGTGAACTTGAACAAACGCATCTCTGTTTAGGCATCCCCTGTGTCTCAGTCCATGACTCAAACTGGTATGCCGCCTATTTGTTACATACTGCGCTTGGCGGCGGAATGAGTTCTCGCCTCTTTCAGGAAATTCGCGAGCGTCGTGGTTTGGTGTACGATGTGACTTCATTTCTCTCCAGCTATCGCGATTCAGGTTACCTTGGCATATATGCTGCCAGCAGTGCAGAATCGGTGCCGGAAGTTATTGAGCTCTCTTGTGCGATTTTACGTGACATTGCGAGAGAGGGCATTTCTGCTGAAGAGCTTCGTCGCGCCAAAGGTTATGCCAAAGGTGGGTTGCTACTTGGACTCGAGACCAGCGAATCACGCATGAACCGAGTGGCGCGGTGTGAGATTTATTTCCGTCGCGATATTCCGATTGCTGAGGTTGCTGCGGACATTGAACGTGTCACTCGTGAAGATGTTCATGCCCTTGCCGCGCGTTGTCTCGGTAACGCGCCACGAGCGCTCACGCTTTTGGGGGAGATTCCCAAGAAGACGGATTATCAAGCGCTGATTGCAGCGTAACCTTTTCCATATTCTGTTGTATGACCAATGATCTGCGTGTTCCAATCACTCGCGTCTGCGAAACAAGTGGTGAAGACGTCCCCCTCCCGCGCTACATGACCCCCGACTCCGCGGGGATGGATATCTACGCCGACCTTGAGGCCGAGCTTACGATTCTTCCCTTTGGTCGGACACTAGTTCCTACTGGTTTTGCGCTAGCCTTGCCGCGAGGCTACGAGGCACAAGTGCGACCACGCAGTGGGCTGGCCCTACGGTCCGGCCTCACGATTCTTAACGCACCAGGAACAATCGACGCCGACTATCGCGATGAAGTGAAAGTGCTCCTGATTAATCTCAGCGATCAGCCGGTTCGTATTCAGCGCGGCGATCGTATCGCACAGCTAGTGATTGCTCCCGTCACGCGCGTGCAATGGCAAGAGGTCGATCATCTTGATGTGACAACACGGACCGGTGGCTTCGGGCATACGGATAAAAAATAACGTTCAGGCTTGTCGCTACTCGTACAGGTCCGCGATTTTTACGCCTCTGTGTCTTTGCCGGCTCTTCCATTAGCTAAACCGAAAAAAATCAGCGATAATGCTATCACCTACTTCTGGGTGTCTATCCAGCGCCGCAAGTTCCAAGACGTGGTGGTCTTGGTGCCGTTCGTAGAGGTTGAAAACACGGGGAAACCCTCAGCATAGATAATGGTAGTGACCGGCGAAAGAGAATTCGAGGTGGAAGGAGCATCTTATCTCCTTGTCTCCTACGGATGATGGGAGTGTTATGGCGAACGTAAAACCAACGCGCCG
>JAYVFX010000968.1:0-2973 GCA_043772795.1 Deltaproteobacteria bacterium | reverse complement strand
GAGGAAGTTGGGCGCTTAGTTGGACAGTTTGGCGCGGCACGGGTCATCATTGAAGGCCATACCGATAACTCGATGAAAGGTCAGACCCCTGCGTCGGTGGTGAAAGAATTGTCGTTGAATCGTGCCAACGCCGTCAAAGAAGCATTGGTACGAAAGTTCAAATTAAATCCCAATCAGTTTGCGGTTGATGGGCTGGGCTGGGACCGGCCCGCTGATCGGGGCGACCCGGATAATCACGCGAAGAACCGTCGCGTGGAAATACGGATTTTTTCGGCGGAGAAGCAGTAATCTCACATGAAAGCGGATTCACTTTCAATTTTTTCCTTATTCGCTTTACGCAAAGAAGCCCCGCAATGGCAAACGTGGCTGAGTGGGACGCTGTGCATCATCTTGTGCATTGGGCTCTGGTGGTTTGTCACCCGAGGTGAATCGGAAGAGCGTATTCTCAGTTATGCGGTCCTCCCCAGTCCAGGAGAAACACTAGCCTCGTTTTCTAGTCTCTGGTTCGATCGTGCCCTGACACGCAATCTCTTGGCGACCCTGCGCCGGGTGGTGTTGGGATTTGGACTTGCGGCGGTCATTGGCGTTCCGATCGGCGTGCTGTGTGGGTGCTTCTCACGGATCAACGCTTTTTTTGCGCCTCTCTCTGTCTTCGGGCGTAACATTCCTGTGGCTGCGCTCATTCCCCTCACCTTCTCCCTATTTGGTATTGGTGAATTTCAGAAGGTGATGTTCATCTTTATCGCCTGTAACGCTTTTGTTCTTTCTGATACAGCACGTGCGATCATGGAGGTTAGTAACCAGTACATTGATACCGCGTACACGTTGGGCGCGAGTCGCTGGCAGACTATCCTGAAAGTGTTAGTGCCGCTGGCCATGCCAAGCATTTTCAACTCACTCCGGTTGTTATTCGGCCTCGCGTTTGGCTACATCATGTTGGGCGAATTAGTGACTATTGGTGATACCGGTGGCCTGGGCCATCTTATCAATCTGTCCATGCGGCGTGGCCCACGTGAACACATCTTGTTAATTCTCATCATCATTCCGATCGTCGCCCTCCTAATCGACCGACTGCTGTTCTGGATACAAAAGGAGTTGTTCCCTCATCGCTATGGTGGAACTGGCAGGCTGAACCGCCTGCTTCGGACGGTACTTCACGTCTGGGAAGATGCGACCGCGGTCTTTCGTCGACACCCTACGTACGTTTCGGTACCGTCACAATCAACCACCCCACCAGTGGCAAAGTCATGAGCCAAAGCGAAACTGCGCCAATTCCACAGATCGTGCCCCCTCCACCGCAACCTGTTGGTGTAGGACAGGTACTGGAACATGTCCGTACGCCAGCCGAAATCGCACGCCCAACAATCGTTGAGTTTCGTGGAGTCAGCAAAATCTATAATATTGACCAGCCCAACGCCTTTACTGCCATTAAGAATGTCTCCTTCGTTGTGGAAGATTTGCACGACAAAGGTGAGTTTATTTGTATTCTCGGACCGAGCGGGTGCGGTAAAAGCACTATTCTACGCTTGATAGCGGGACTCGAACCCCAACATCCGGCGACCATTGGTGAGGTCCTTGTCCAAGGGCAAAAGGTCACAGGTCCAGGTGCAGACCGCGGCATGGTTTTTCAAGATTACACGAGTTTCGATCACCGAACCGTTCTCGAGAACGTCACTTTCGGTTTGGAATGTCAAGGAATCCCACGTAAGCAACGGGAAGAATTGGGCAAAGAATGGATCCACCGCGTAGGGCTCAATGTCAACACTGATCACAATAAGTACCCACATGAGCTCTCTGGTGGTATGCGGCAACGTGTGGCAATTGCGCGGACGTTAATTCTACGGCCACGGATTATTCTCATGGATGAACCATTCGGCGCACTCGATCCGCAAACACGGATGCATATGCAGGACTTGTTACTCGCCTTGTGGCGTGATGTAGAAGCAACGGTGTTTTTTATTACTCACTCGATCGAGGAAGCGGTCTTTCTTGGTGACCGCGTCTATGTCGTGAGTAATTCGCCAGGAACGATATTACAGGAATTGACCATTCAACCCTCTGATCGACCATCTAAGGAGATGCAACGTGATCCGCAGTTTCAGGAGACGGTGTATCACCTCCGTGACCTCATAAGTCAGTTAGAAGAGAGTCGCCGGGCGGCGACATAAACGCGGAGTGAGTTGTGGGATTCGGTCGTTATCTCAAAGCAGCATTCAACAATCGCTGGAACCTTCTCGCCCTCCTTGGTTCGATGGGCTTTGCCGTGTTAAGTGGCGTACCAGACGTGCTGGTTCCATTAATACTCGCTGGAGAGTTGACGTATGTTGGACTACTCGGCGCCAACTCGAAATTCCAGCGCTATGTTGACGCACAAGCAGCCAAGGCGAATCGAGAGCAAGGCTCCGTAAGTGCGGATCAGACACTCCAACGACTGATGAATGCCTTGCCGGACAACATGCGCCAACGGTTTGAAACATTACGCAAGCGCTGTCTGGAACTGCGACAGATCGCGATGGAACTCAAAGACCCAACGCTGGTAAAATCGCCTGGGACTACCCCTGCTCTGCAAACCGATAATCCACTGGAAGAGATGCAATTCGCTGGACTCGATCGTTTGTTGTGGATCTATTTGCGCTTGCTGTTTTCGCAATATGCGCTTGACCGCTTTCTTATGCGTACCAGTGACGACCAGATTCAGAAAGACATTACCCGCTTAGAAGGGCAACTCAACGGTGTCCCAAGCAACAGCGACGACCCGCAACAACAAAGGATCCGCAAGACCTTGGAAGACAACCTCGCAACCAGTAAAGCTCGCTTAGCGAATCTGCAGAAAGCTCGAGACAATCGCGAGATTGTGCGTTTAGAAATCGATCGCTTAGAGAACAAAATACAATCACTCAGTGAGATTGCTATTAACCGCCAAGAACCCGATTTCATTTCTGGTCAAGTTGATCAAGTGGTAACGAGTATGGT
>JAYVFX010000967.1:0-3598 GCA_043772795.1 Deltaproteobacteria bacterium | reverse complement strand
TCGCTTGGACGGAACTTGTTTGGCAAATTCAATGGCCTCGAAAATCGAATCGTTAAAATAGGTGTCGTTCGCCGTCACTGCCGGTTTCATTGGTAATTGCATGACCTCCAAATGGTTAAAGAAAATGTTATACCCTCTCCCCCAGAACGAGCGTCGGATATGTAATTATGGTTAGCAGCGCGGCATCTGGTTCCCTCCTTGTGATTTATCCATCGCAACATCCAACAATTCGCTCATAAACGGGTTCTAGCGGGTTTTCTGCTAACGTCTTCGAATCTCAGCATCCTCAACCCATCGTTAGGACTGAGCGACCGGACACGCTACTACAGTTTTGGTAGACAGAGCGGTTGAGCGAGCGGAATCACCTCCCATTTTTCGCAATTGTTCCATGGGCTGGCTCCCCTCGCTGGTTATCAGGGGACACACTTCTACAAAGAACACAGTTTAGACACTACTAATATACAATTGGTATACAAAGAGCGATCTCCTTGTGTTCCAACAACTTGCATGTCTACAGCGTAACGTATATAAATTCTATACGTTACACATGGCCTCACCATTTAAAAGTCTTAGGCTAACTGAAGCACAGGCGAGAATGTTTTTCGCTAAGGTACTCGGCTTGCCCGATCCAGGAGGCTTAGGCGAGTTTTCTGGAGTCGAATTGTCTGAAAGAAGGGAAGACCTGTCTGCTGTCGAGTGGGAACCAGCGACTGGTGTTCGACAAAAGGACAGGGAGGTTGAAACGACTTACAGAACGCTCTGTGGCTTGTCTGAAAAGCTACGAAGGGGTCTGCAAACTCCCGTCAACGGTTATCTCCTCAAAGTTCCTAGAGGTGGTGAGATGACCGTGACCATAGAAAATGGGAAAGACCAACACGAACGCGTGCTCTTGGCGATGCTATTGACGTTTGGGCATTTGTTGCGTCGATGTAAGCGCACAGGGTGCGATAAGCCCCTATTTGTCAGAAATAGACGACAGGAGTACTGCTCGAAGGAGTGTGGCGGGAGGGATAGAATTAAAGAGTGGCGAAAGAAGAACAAGAACGGAGTTGTGACGTGATCCAAAAGCCAAAAATCAACGAATTTTGACTCTCTGTACTTGAAACACGACGGTTACATTAATACAGTTTTTTGATATTATCATCTGGCGTGATTTTCAAGGTTTTGCCACTCGTAGCAATGCGGAACCTTCTTTAGATTACCTTATCCGAGAGATCGACGAGTAGTGAGTATGCGGTCTGCATTCTCCCCTGCATTCCTGTTCTGTCCATCAAGAAAGAATGATTGATATGGCCGAAAGGTTCAGCCGTTCAGCATGTGCTTATATCAAGACGACGCTCGTTATGGGCTGTTTAGGGGCCATTCTAGGATGTGACCCTTCGGATTGTCTCGTTGAGGGTTGCAAAGAACTCCGTACGAAAAACTGTGAGCGAGCTGGGGCCACTGGAGCAGCCCTTAAAGCTTGTAGGGATACAGAACAGGGATACAACCGGTTAATGGAACCAATTTGGGCCAACCAAGATCGTGAGGAAATCGCGGAATTCAACGCGGCACTTCGATCGCTCCCAGCGCGGACTATCCCCGAGGCTCAATATCAAACAATATCGTTGAAGGAGTTGGACAACGAGCTAGAGAAGCTAGAGATGATCGAAGATTCGAAGTGGTCCAAACATCCGCTGTTTCGCAAACGGTTCAGAGTCGAAGGCGAGATAGAATTTCACCCTACGAATTTTGAAAGCAAGCTCGCAGAGCACATTACGTTAGGCATGACAGAGGTTTTAAATGGTTCGACGGATTTTTGGCAGATTGAAGCGAACGCTGAATCTCTTAGCAAACAGGAGAGAGCTTTTATAAAAAATCAGTGCATTTCCATACTTGAGTTCTGCCGAAGTGAAGTTTTCGGCGTAATCGGTGTACCAACAAGAGATCAGGTAGCTTCTCCTGGGTTGCAGATTGAATATATGAAGATCAGCCCAAGAGAGCCGAAAAAATAGGCGGGACTTCTGAGACTCTCGAAGGGCTCGTCTACTAGATATCATTGGAGGGAAGTTCTGGCCCTATCTGATTGGCTTCTGAGCGGGTAGTTCCCAGGCTCTGATGGGTGAGAGGAGTCGTAAGCGGGTGTGACATGGGCCGGTTTGGGTTGTTGTGAGCATCTCATCTATTGGACTAACGGGACAGTGAACACGACTGGTACGGTAGCCCTCAGCGCATTACCCCTCGATTGCGCCACACAGCGGTTGATGTTCGTCTCTACTACCTCTGGGGGGTAGGGGGTGTTATGCATGGTGAACTCTGATGTTTTGGCTTCTTCCTTTTCGCGTGCTTCCCGCTCGGCTTTGACCTTGGCTAAGTACTCCCAACGTGCAGGCCCCATCGGGAGCGCGGCGTATGTCTTTTGAAACGTATCAAGCCTGTGCCATTTCTCTCGTTCTCTAATCTCCCATTCAGCCTCCTGTGAACGTTGATTAGTTTTCATCGCTGCACACCTCGCCCTCACTGCATCCTCGTCATAGCCCGCAAGCCATAAGTGCGTTTGCGCCCCACTACAGCCCGTCATTACCACCATCGCCAGCAACAGTACATGCTTCATAGCGCGCCTCCGTTATGATTATTATACGCGGTAACGCAAGGCAAGTCACACAGCTTTGGTCCATCTCGAAAGGGTGACATTTCTAAACCTATTTCACTTCCCCTAACTCAACAATGTAATGCGTCCACGGCCTGCACTCCCCGCCGCATCCTGTTTTATCGACCTTCTCCTTTCGTTTAATCGCCTCACCTCGACTCGGCCACAAAGAGTAATGCACCTCCCTGCACGGCGTGACAATCGCGAATTGACCGTCGCCACCGTGATAGACGGCTTCCTTGCCGATCAGTTTCTTTGCAATAGCATTCCAAGACTGTTTGCGTGACATGTGGGCTCCTTTGGATGAGGTGAGAGGGGGGAAGGGAAAAGGGCAAGGCTACGTTGAGGGTCTTGGAGAGGTGGGGTAGCGGCGTCTAGGGGTGGGTTTCCAGGGCATTACTAAACCACTAGCTGTCTACGGTAGGGCATTTTTGCAACCGTCAAAAAATTCGTGCGCCGACAAAATCACTTCCCACGTGAGGTTTGGAATTGGAATAATTATGGGTAGGGGGGTCAGGTGTAGATTTTTGGAGGTGTTATTACGGTGTTAAGAATGCCGACAAATGGGAGGGAAATGATACTAATTGGAGCAAGCAGGAACGAATGTGAAATGTGTGAATCGCCAGTGATAGAGAAGGGATTGCCCAAGCCAACAAGCACTTGAGCAACCCCCGGTATAAGCACTCTTAATCAGCGGGCCGTAGGTTCGACCCCTACACGGCCCACCAAATTTTCCGACCACTTTTGACTTCTCTTCTACCTCCAGGCCCTCCCTTGCTACCATTTTGCTACCACTTTCAATAAAAAGTCGTCGGGATGAAGAAGCACGCGAGCGACTCCTGGCCCATAACGAGGCGGATTGCGTCAACTTTCAACCATTGGCCGATCTATTCTATTGCAGCATGGTCCAACAGAGTCGAGGTGAGGGCGCCTCACCCGGACTCACCCTGACATAGATAGCACGAGATG
>JAYVFX010000966.1:0-9362 GCA_043772795.1 Deltaproteobacteria bacterium | reverse complement strand
GCAATAGCATTACGCGCTGCCTCCGCATGAAGTTGCAAAGCAGATTTATGAGGCACCGTGCCCATCTCGTCGGATTCGGCGACCCCGACGATGGCGAATTTGCCGGAGAGATCTTTGTAGTTGGTCATGGATTATATCCTCATCCTGTTGCGTGGTACGTGTTGCGTGCTCTCGAAACTCATTACTCGTTACTCGTTACTCATTACTCATTACTGCTTTGCCACTGGTCGGAACTTCGGCAAAGCAATCGTGTCAGTGAGATCGTCAAACACGACTTCCACTTCCATATCGCAGCGGAGATTCTTCGGATCGGGCTCAACCCCGACGAGATTCGTTGCGATCCGTGGCCCCTCGGCTAATTCGACGATGGCCGTGATAAACGGACCAGGAATCCCCATGATCGGACGTTGTGGAATCGCAAAGGTGTGTAGTTTGCCTTTGCCACTGGCTTTGATCCATTCGAGATCATTCGACCAGCAATGGGGGCAAATGCCACGTGGATAAAAGTGACACTTGCCGCAGCTCTTACAACGCGGCAGCATCAGTTCATGTCGCTTCGCCCCTTCCCAAAACGGTTTTGTCTCTGGTGTTGGCGTCGGCGCGAGATGCGCGAATTTTCCAGGTTCGGCCATGTTGTCCCTCCCTCGAACAAATTAGAAATGAAGAATGAAGAACGAAAGATATATCAGTGGGAAAGCCACTTTTCCCTCTTCAATTATTGCGTCTCACTCTTCACTCAGTTAGAGAAAAGTGTCAATGGACTACGAAGAGATGATCCACAGATTGCTTGAGCGCTCACTTGTGCTGCTGCAAGCAGACCCTGGTGCCTTTGACCAATGGCAGTTGCAGAGCCTACCGGAATGGGTAACTGTCTTGCTTCCTGACCTTGCCCCCGAGGAGTTCATCGCGTTCATTCGCAATAACAAAGAGTATAGTTTCACCTACTATGATGCATTCGGTAAGGTCTGTGGTAAACCGCGGGAGATGGCAGCTTATCTGTTAACGGAGATTATCAAAGAACTGGTTGAGGAGAAGCAGGAAGAGAAAAGTGTCTTGCCTGGATAGCTTGAAAAATGTACATTTGAACGTACAAAGAGGAAGCTATGGATCGCTATCTTACTGCTAGCCAAGCTCGTCACGAATTTCTTGCCTTGGTGGATTCCGTCCAACAAGGTGAACGTGTGATTGTTACGAAAAGAGGAGTTCCTGCTGCTGCTGTCGTAGGGTTTGAAGAGCTGGAAACGCTTCGGGCTCTTGCTCGGCTGTGGCAAGATCCGTCCGCCTTGGCGGCGATGCGTCGTTCCCTTGACGAAGCTCGCCAAGGGAAGATGATTACTGTAAAGGGGCCGTTGTCTATTAAACAGCTCGCTGCGATCGGGCGGCGCCAGACCCGAGCACGTCGCCGTGGCTGATTTCCGTTTTGCGCCCAACTGTTTAGCTGAGGTAACGCAGATCGAAGCGTCTTGCTCGCCCCACGAGGCAATATTGCTTGATGACGCGCTTGCCAAGATCGCAACTGATCCTGCCCTGCCTGGTGGGTTTCCCTCATTCTACGATTCAACCAAACCATCATTTTTGCATCGTGCTGATCCGTTCATGATCCATTTTCGCATAGATGATAATGATGACATCGTCGAGTTTCTCAATGTCTTTTGGCGACGAGTGTGAAATGCGTGCCTTTACTTCTGCTCGTTATACAGTCTCGCTTGGGCATCACTCGTACCCAATGGACAAATATCGTCTGGTGGCAGAACAGTTAGTGAATAACCAGACACTGTCACCAGAGGAATTACTCGAACCCGAAGCGGCATCGATCGACGATGTCTTACGAGTCCATACGCCGGAATATGTCCACGCCTTTATCAACGGCAGCCTCGAACGGAAAGCGCAACTGCGGCTCGGGCTGCCCTGGTCGCCAGAATTGGTTCGGCGTGCGTTCGCCGTGATTGGTGGGACCTATGGAGCGGCGTGCGTGGCGTTAGAGGATGGAGTCGCGGCCAATCTTGCCGGCGGAACGCATCATGCGTTTGCCGACCACGGTGAAGGGTACTGTATCTTCAACGACCATGTGATTGTCCTGAGACGCTTGCGAGTAGAAGGGCTCGTGCAGCGTTTTCTGATTGTTGATCTTGATGTGCATCAAGGAAATGGAACTGCCGCGTTGTGCCAAGATGATGCTGACGTGTTTACCTTCTCGATGCACAGCGAAACCAATTATCCTGCCCGTAAAGAGCGTAGTTCGTGGGATATCGGACTTGCTGATGGCACGACTGACGAGCAATATCTCGACATCCTGACGCGCACGTTACCGCAAATCCTGCAACGCTTCAGACCGGACCTCATTCTGTATCAAGCTGGGGTTGATGTATTAGCTGGTGATCGATTTGGTAAGCTTGCGTTGACGATGAGGGGGGTTGGTGAGCGGGATCGTGTGGTCTGTGGCTTTGCTTGCACTGCTGGAATACCACTAGTTATGACACTCGGTGGTGGTTATGCGCGGGACATCAATCAGATAGTTGAAGCGCATTGTCAAACGATACGACGAGCGAAAGACGCGTGGTCGCAGTAGAGATAGAGGCCGTCGCAGATGAGGGCTGCTATCTCGCCCGTGGTTTAGGGTTTTGGGGTAGTCTCAGTACTATAGGGACTAGACTGCAGAACCTGCTAACGTAGCGGGCTTTTTCAACTTCCCGTTCTTTTCACCCAAATTTCACCGAAATTCCACCCAACTCCACCGTTGTGCGCTCGTGTAGGGAAGGTGGCCTTGCTAGGGTATGAGCATGGCGAAGAGAAAGAAACTCGAAGTGAGAGAAGACCTCTTGCGTCCCATCGTGCCAGCGGCGGACGTAGCGGAGGAGCCGCTCTTGGCGCCACAGCGAGCATTTGTCGTACAGTTCTACCCGCAGACTGATCCGACCACGGAGCACTTTGTCGGGCGAGTGGAACACGTGGTATCGGGGCGACGGTGTCGCTTTGAGTCAGTCGAGAGGTTGGTGGCGTTTGTTGGCCAGATGCTCACTGCAGGGGAAAGCTCCCTGAAGGATACGTAGTCGCTCGCGTCGTTCGTCACGGTCTTGCAAAAAACTACGCTGCTGTGCGGCAGCCCAGGAAGCACTATATGGTGTCATGGTCGTATTTCGTCCGCTGGTAGCACTGTTATTGATTGCAGAAAGGAGACCGGTAAGAAGTGGTCCTCTTGTCTGTTGCCCGCTGCGTCAACCCATGTTCCTTCCTTTGGCTTCGAGACTTCGACGTTTTGCCGCCCAGTGCAATTCTGCTTCTTTGTCCCCGCGTTCTTTTGCTACCGCTTCTAATCCAGCATATACTTCTGGTGAGTTTGGTATGAGCCTGACCGCCTGTTGAAATAATCGTTCAGCTCCATCAAAATCCTTGAGGGCGAGTTTCGTCACACTCAATAGATAGACCGCCCGAGGGTTCTGGGGTGCAATCTGTTGTGCTTGACTCCCATAGGTCAATGCCTGATCGTAGTGTCCGCTGTCAAACGCAAGTTCTCCTAATCCGACAAGGGCGTCCGCGTGACGGGGAGAAATGGTCAGTGCCAACGTGTATTCCCGCGCTGCCTCGGAGGGTCGTTGCTGCCGTTGGTACACACCGGCGAGATTGTAGTGACCTCGTACGCTCTGTGGGGCCGTTTGTATCACCCGCGACCAGAAGGTCTCTTCATTCGCCCAGTCCCGATTCCGTACAACTATCCGCATTCCAGCAGCCACGAGAATACAACAGACTGCCCCAGAGATTACGGCTGGACGCAGATGGGCCACCGGGGTATCCCCTGTCTCCGCGCTTCCACAAAGCGCATCTAAAAGGACACCCACAATCAAGCAAAAACCGAAGAGGGGCACATAGAGGTAGTGTTCCGCGACGATTTCCTTGATCGGGATAATATGGGAAAGTGGGAGAATCGTGACGAGCATCCACCACCCTCCGTACCCACAGAGCGGGAACCTGCGGGCCAGGAACGTCAGTCCTCCTACGACGCCAAGTAATCCGCCAAGAGCGCGCAAGACCTCCGCTTCACTGAATGAGGAGGAGGCCGGGAATGCATTGTAGGAATAATCCGCCAAGAGCGTGCGAGGAAACACCATGAGACCAAGGTCGTGTATCCATATCCGCGCAACGGTGGCAAAGTTGCCTGCAATACTCCCACCGTACCAGGTCGAGCGGTTATAGGTCAGCAAGATCATCTTGCCAGCAAAATACCACAGCACGGCTACGCCGAGGAGCAAGAGGAGAAAATACACTGCCCAACGGTGACGAAAAGATGTGACGATCCCTTCCTGCTGGACATCGTAGAACCAACATACAAGAGGCAAGACAATGGCACTCTCTTTACTCATAATGCCGAGTCCGTAGGCCAGACACGACAGCAGCAACCAGCCATACTTCAGACTATCTTGGCGTGTTGTTGTACGAAAACGGAGATACGTCCACAGACCGAAAAAAAGACAGAGCCCGCCAAGAATATCACGGCGGCCCGCAATGTACGTGACCGTGTCAGTCAGTGCGGGGTGAAGCGCCCACAACCCGGCAACAAAGAGGGCCGGACGCCACCGCCATTCGTGTTCCGGGAGCCCTTGGGTCTGTTGCGATGAAGTCGCCGGCGCAGCATTGGTCAAGCGCAGCGCGACCAAGAAGACCAAACAAGCAGAGATCCAGTGATAGATCAAGTTACTGACATGGAATACCCACGGGTGCATTCCTCCCACTCGTAGGTCAACAAGATACGAGAGGTTGCGAAACGGCCGATAGCCGAACGAGAGCGGCGAAAGGAGAAACTGCATCAGCGATCGTTCGCTGCGCAGCAGCGGGCTCTCTGCGACTAACAGGTAGTCGTCAAAAACAAAATCGTTGGTGAGCGCATTATAATAAGCGGCAAAGATCGCTCCGGCGAGCACACAGCACCCTAACAACTTCGTCAGCCCTACCCGTTGTGGGGCAGGTTTCAGAGAGGTAGAAAGCCCAGCATTTCCAGCGAATTTCCAAATGCGGACAAGTGGGTGGACATAGCACCGTACCGCGTCCCGTATTGTGGCTACTGTGGCCTTCGTAAAAAACGGCTTCTTTAACTGATCATAAGGTGTGATGTGGTTCGCCATCCTGGTCTTCCAAGGAACACAACGTAAAAAAGGAGCAGTGCTTTGCCGCGCCACGCGCAGGATCGTCACAGACTGAGACGGTCAACCAATTCTATGCAACGGCTTAGGCCAGAATCAAGAGAAAACAGCCAATATCAAAACATCGCTTGTCGCTACCCGAAGAAGATGTACACGCAGAGATTCTCGAGTTGTTGTAGCCGAAAACAGACAACCCCGTCCACAACGCCCGTGCACAGCCGCGGTCCTGAGTTGTGATAGTTCCAGCGGTTCGCGCAACAGACGGGTCCCCGTTGTCGGAGCCACAGAAGTGAGACATCTTGTGACGTTATTCTTCCGGATGGGTAGGCACTTTCTGTTATGTTTGGAAGACAAAATTCACGGTGAGAGGAGGTTTCTCCCGATAGAGAGCCACGCCGCGACAGTCGGCGATCTTCAATGGCCGGTCGCGTATGAGAGGAGACTGACGCAAGACCAGAGCCCTTTCGCATTAGAGCGACCGAGCAAGCCACCGTTCAGAAATCCAGCAATCTTTCCTTTTTCCACTACTTTTTCGCCGTAATAAAAATAACGACGTGCAGGTCCAGGACATCCGGACGAACCTCGGGAGATGACAACGACACCTCATCGCGCGGTGTATCCGCCATCGACCAGCAAGGCCTGACCGGTGACGAAGGAGGCCGCGTCGGAGCACAGCCAGAGAATCGCCGCCGCGATTTCGTCCGCTTCCCCCATCCGCCCGATGGGGTGGGTCGCGCCGAGTTGCGCTTCGATCTCGGGATTTCCGTGTGTCACCGGGTCTTGCATTGGCGTGCGGATAGTCCCCGGACACACGGCGTTGATACGAATGTTGGACCTGGCATATTCCAGTGCCGCCGTTTTCGTCAGCCCGATGATCGCGTGTTTACTCGCCACATAGGCTGGCATCCCCGCGATCCCCACCAGCCCCGTAATGGACGACGTGTTCACAATCGTGCCACCGCCGTGCCGGAGCATCTGGGGAATCTCGGATTTCATACAGAGCCACGTTCCTTTCAAGTTGACCTTCAGTACGAGGTCCCACGCTTTTTCTGTACACTCGACGGTCGACGCAAAGAGGCCGAGGCCTGCCTGGTTCACGGCGCAATCTAATCGTCCGTAGGCAGAGACAGCAGCTGCTACCAGGGCCTCGACTTCTGCGGCCTTGGACACATCAGCTTTGACGAAGAGCGCGTCCCCATCCCTTGCCTTGATCAGCTCGACGACGGCATGTCCGCGTTCCTGATTGCGGCCACAAATGATGACGGTGGCCCCCGCACGAGCAAACGCCAGCGCGGTTGCCCGGCCGATGCCCGACGTCCCTCCTGTAATAATCGCGACTTTTCCTCTCATGTGTGATTGTCCTTTGCGTTCACGACGACACCGAGAGTAGAGAGAAGATGCTGCCGTAGCAAGGGTCAAGCAGGCGTATGCGACGCCCTCCGGGCAAGTGGCCAATGGGCGGCGTCCCCCAGCGAGAAAGAAATGATAATGTTCATAGCCTGCTTGTCAAATATAACACATAATGAGTTATTATCTTGGCCCCTTCCCATGCTGCTGTGCTGATCCGGCTAGCGTTCGCTGTCTTGACCCTCGCTTGGTCTGGATCGGTATGGGCTTGGCCGGCCGTAGGCAGCAATTCCCGGTCGGGAGGGAACAGGCGGAAGAGCGACTGAGAGGAAGGGGAGAGTTACGTCCCGAGCGGGAGATCGGGCGCATTTTCGTGGGTGGAGAACGAGGGCGCGAACGGCGCGATCCCAGTCGTGATCCGTGGTTTGCGGCGCATTTTCGTACCCAGGATTGTGCGGCATAAGCGCTAACTTAACGATAAGAGGTTCCATATTTCCAAGAAAACCGGCAAAAACTGGTACGATAATCGAACGAAATCTACCTTAAGTTAGCGCTTATGCCGGTGGGCGGTGACGTAAAGTGTACGAATGTTCTGTGGTTCGATTTAGCCCATGCCGTAACAAGTCCGCGATCCACTCCGCGTCCTTCACGTCTGTCTTGTCGATTTCATCTGGCACGGGACAGGAATACCAAGGCCGCAGCACTTTGAAATTTTTGATGACAGCTTCACCGTCATTGCGTCGGGTGTGACTACCCCTACGCCTGAACCTGCTACGTTCCTCTATGTGGACACCGGGCTCATCCTGCTTGGACGATTCGTGTCCCGCAAATAGCTCCGGCGAACCGAAGCGCCATATTATATTACTTCTACCTTCGGCAATTCTTCCCCCAACGCCAGACGAGTCAAAAATGCTCGTAGCTCGTTGTCTGATAGCCCTTGCGGAGCAGAAGAGGCAAAGAAGAGCGATATTTGTTGGGCCTCTGAGGAGAGGCCAGCGAGTCGCTCTTGGGCACGGGCACGGACGAGCGGGCCAATTAAGCGCGATAGCTCAGAGGTGAAGCGCGCAGCCAGTAAGAGCCCTTCACCTGCACTTTTGATCTGCGCGAGTGCTCGGCGGTAGACCGTTACCATCCCGGCATGGAGCGAAATTGTATTCCCGGCTTGTGACCATAACTCATTGTGCATCGATTCCCATTCAAGTGTAAGTTCGTCTACGATCGGCCACAGTGCTGAGCGCAACATTGATGCGCTTTCTGAAGCAATGAGACGAACCAACAGTGCTTTCCAATCATCTGAGAGTTGGATAGGACCACGAAGGATCTGATGTTCCAGAATCGCTGGTCGCTCAAGGATTTCGCCTTGCGCGTCGAGTATCACATGATCTTCGATAGCCTGTCCGAGCATCGCCAAGCCCGCGACGTAACGGAGTTTCTCTTCGTCGGTTCGGTCCGTACGGATAGCATACGCACTCGTAGCAAGATCAGGACGATAGTACACGCGCGCGCGATCGTAGATCTTTTCGACCCCGTTGCGGAGCTGAATACAAGTGTGAGCAGCCGGAAAGAAACGTTCATAGGGTAGCGGTTCCCAATCAACTGGTGCTTCTTTCATCTCAAGATTGATCGCGATCTCTTCGCTACCTTGTGCAAAACGCTCACGCATTGCTCCAGGTTCACCGCGATAGCGGAACGATTCACTTAACGTGGTGAAGAGGCGTTCAGTTGGATACGGACCGCGATAACGCAAAATCGATTTTCCTTGATCACGTGCGAGCAAGGCTAGTACATTAAGGAGTGTTGAGCCCGCTCCTAGAGGGAGACGGACTGGATCATCCAAAGGGGGCAGTGTATCGAGGTCTTCGTAAGCAACAGAACGAAAGAACGTCAGCGGGTGAGCAATCGTGAAACCCGTTTCCCCGTCCAGAAGAGATACACTATCTGACATCCCCCAGCCCAGGTGCGACGCTGCACCACGCTCAACACCAAGAAAACGACCATCGAGTCCACGCGCTTTGAATCGCGTCAGATCGCCCACCGCATCTCGATAGAGTAGTAAGAGTACTCGCCCTCGTCGGTCGAATGTTGCCAGTCGTTGCGGAAGCGGATGTGACGGAGGTGGAGGAAGGAAGAATGTGAGCGACCCATGTGGTGACCGTTCGGCGACAAGGTGATTGTCAACAGTAAAGGTTTCGCCTTCTTGTTGCGTATGACGTGTTGCACGATCAAGCGCTGAGCTGAGTACGGCGATCAGGTCAGGAGAACAATTTTCAACTGTAAGAACAGTAAGTGCTGAAGAGAATATATCGTGAGAGAGATTGTCTGCCATGCCTTTTTCACCGATCCTTGAACTTTAACCCTTAACCCTTGTTACTGCGGCGATCTGTTCTGTCGACAAATATCGGGAGAGCACTTCGGGTGATGCCTCGCCTAACGCAGTGACCGAATCAAAACCCGCTGCGACGAGTGCGCGAATGTCCTCCCGTCCTATTCCTGGTAAATTCGCTCGCGCCAATGTCAACCCTTTAGTATCGACGCCAAAACGGACACGTTCGGCAAGATTGCTAATTTGCTGCGTTGGGGACCATCCCATAACATCGGCAACTTCAGCCGCGGCCTCGGCCAACCAACTCACTTCTTCCGTTTGCGCCTTGATGGTCCCAGCGTAGCATTGATAGCTGTTCTCCAGACCGGACAATTCCTGTCCTCTGATCCATCCCATTAACAACAACGAGAGCTTGGTTGAGCGGACTTCTTGCGCAGTGGGCAGCATCCTGGCGTGGAGTACATGTTTTAAGTCGTCACCAAATTCACCGCTCTGGTCCTGCGCCCACTCCTTGAGTTTGCTTTCATATACCCGACCACGATGCTCGGCGGTTGATA
>JAYVFX010000965.1:0-3789 GCA_043772795.1 Deltaproteobacteria bacterium | reverse complement strand
AACGAATGCGCACAGAAGTACGGCGACTGTTTCACTATCCGTTTTCCCTTTGGTCCTGGTACGCTGGTGTTTTTCAGCAATCCGGATACGGTGAAAGAGATTTTCACCAGTGACCCTGAACAACTACGTGCCGGGGAAGCTAATGTCATTGTCAGGCCACTCCTCGGCGATCATTCACTTTTGTTGCTCGACGGTGCACGCCATCAGCGTGAGCGACGGCTGATGATGCCACCGTTTCATGGTGAGCGGATGTATGTCTATGGCGAAGTGATGCGGGATCTCACTGACCGAACTATCGACACCTGGCCAGTTGGACAGCCATTTGCCATTCACCCACATATGCAGCAGATCACGCTCAATATAATTCTCCGTACGGTCTTTGGTCTGGCGGAAGATGTAATCCTTGCGCGCTTGCGCACTCTGCTCACAGAAGTGTTGGCTGCGGGCGCCAATCCGCTCATGCTTATTCCGTGGCTCCAAGTTGACCTTGGTCCCTATTCCCCTTGGGGAAAACAGGTCCGGCGGAGACGAGAAATCGACCAACTGTTATTCGCCGAATTCGCCCGACGACGCGCCGGGAACCTGGCTGGGCGGGAGGACATTCTCTCCATGCTCTTGCAAGCACGGGACGAAGAAGGTCAGCCGTTGAGTGATCAGCACCTACGTGACGAGCTGATGACGCTCCTTGTTGCTGGCCACGAAACCACGGCCACCTCTCTCGCCTGGATGCTCTATCGTATCCTCAGTCGACCTGACGTCCTCGAAAAATTACAGGCAGAACTGCGAGAGGTATTTGGTACCGGTCCAGTTACTCCGCAACAGATCAATAGGCTTGAATACCTGGAAGCGACGATTAAAGAAACGCAGCGGTTGAATCCGATCCTGCCTGTAGTTGGGCGGCGACTGAAAACGCCGACCGCCATCGGCGGACATACATTACCGGCAGGCGTGGTCGCCATGCCTTGCATCTATCTGACTCACCACCGCCAAGATCTCTGGCCCGATCCTGATGAGTTCAAACCAGAACGGTTTCTCGGCAAGAAGCCCACGCCATGGGAATTCTTCCCTTTTGGTGGCGGTACGCGGTTCTGCTTAGGTGCCGGATTTGCCACGTATGAAATGAAGGTAGTACTCGCACAGGTCTTGTCGCGAACGACACTACGACTTGCATCAAAACACCCGATTCGTGTCGTTCGGCGGAGTATCACCCTTGCTCCGTCAGAAGGTATGCCGGTCATCCTCGACAAACGAGCAACCTAAAAATAGTAATGAGTAATGAGTCGCTCAAGAGTTCAAGGTTCAAGGTTTAATGTTTAAGGATTGAGGACTGGGATCGGGGATAGGTTCCTGTTGCTTTACCCTTGTTCCGTCCTCCGTTTTTCTACTGACTACTGACTACTAAATTCCACGCGTCACGTTTCACGTGTTCCGTCTTCCCTGTAGCCTACAGCCTGCTTTTCTCTTGTGATTTAGATTTGTCTCCCGGCAGGTGTATTCGGAGGAATCCACACATAAAAAGTTGAGCCCTTGCCAATTTCACTTTCCACTGTCACTGTTCCACCGAGCAACTCAAGCAAGCGCTGGACAATGTAGAGACCTAATCCCACCCCCCCTTGTTTACGAGTGGTAAAACTCCCGCCTTGACGAAACGCCTCAAAGATAAAGGGAAGCACATCCGCAGGAATGCCAACGCCGGTATCGGAAACACTAAAAGTGACTCCTTCACCTTGCGGAACAGCAGAGATAGAAATTTTGCCTCTCTCGGTAAACTTCAGAGCATTAGTGACCAGGTTCTTCAGAATAATTTTGAGTTTGCCGAGGTCGGTCCAAAGCGGAGGAACTTCAGGCGCACAGGACCATTCCAGCTCTAGGTCCGCTGTGTGGTTCAATTGACGTATCTCATTCGTAAGTTCAGCCAACAACTCTGGCACGTGTACCTCTTGAATGACGAGAGGGATACGCCGACTTTGCAATCGACTGAGGTCGAGGGTGGTGTTAATTAACGTTGTCAATTCTCGCACATTCCGCTCCACCCGACCGAGAATATCTGCTTGTTGCGGCGTCAAGGGACCAAAGGCTTCATCGCGCAGCAGTTCTGTATACCCGTAGAGAATGTGGAGCGGGGTACGTAACTCGTGCGACATCGTCCCAACAAAATCTTCCTTAATACGATTAGAATTCTCCAACTCTTCAAGGAGCTTAGCATTCGCTAACGCGAACGACGCGAGTTGCGCGATTCCTCGAGCAAGGCGCTTTCGTCGAGGAGAAAGAGACTGGGGTCTTCGATATCCCACACTCAGCGCACCGACCGTCCGTGTTCCCCGACGAAAAAGAAAGAAGACCGCGGAAACGATCCCTACTCGCTGCAGCAGTGCCTGCAGAGCAGGCTGGTCGGCGCTGCAGATTTCCACAGTCGTATCGGGATTGGATTCTCCTGCGAGCCCTTCTGTGAATAGCTGGGTAGGAAACGGCAGGTTACGCACCACCTCCTCCTGTTCTGGGGAATCCCCATAGCCGGCAACAGTGACGGCAAGGTTCTTTTGCGGATCCCAGAGTGTGACATAGCTACAATCACAGCCTAGAGCTGTTGTGGTCAACTGACACACACGATCGAGCACAACCGGCGTCTCTAACGACGCAATGAGTGCTTGCCCAACGCGTGCGAGCGCCGCAGCAATCTCTGCCTCTTCCGTAATCGTCTTCTCTGCATGCTTGTGTGCTGTTACATCTTTCAACGTAACCAAAATGGTCTTCTGCTCATCATCGGCAAGCCTCGCCGCCTGTACCTGCACAATGACGTGTCGGTCGCTGTCTTGAGAGATGAGAAAGACCTCGTCCATTGCGGGACTCTGGCCAAACTCTTCGCAATAGCGAAAACAATCAGTGACACGGCCGACAGACTCTGGGGAAACCAAAGCCAGAAAAGACTTCCCGAGCAGGGCTTCGGCATGCGCGCTCACTATTTGCGCACCAGCTTTATTAACAAGGAGAATCCGATTGTCCTGAATAAGGAAAACGCCGTCATGAATGTTACTCAGTACCGTCCGATAGAGGAAATCTGACTGCTGCAGAGCCTGCTCTGCTTGCTTCCGCGCGGTAATATCAATCAGTGAAATAAGAACAGCAGGCTCGCCGTCCCATAACACGATAGCGGGCGCGACCTCCAGCCAAATTGGCGTGCCGTCTTTCTTCAAGCCTTGACATTCATAGCGAGCGGGAGTGGGTGATCCACGAAGACGGGCCGTAAGATGACCCTGTAAGCGTTCTCGGTCCTCCGCCGCAATGTGACTCTCTACACTGAGCCCAATAACATCGTGCGGATCCGTATATCCAAGGATAGTCGCCAGCATAGGGTTGGCGAACAGTACAGTTCCGTAGCGCTGTACCGCAATGCCCTGGATCGAACATTCAACAACTGCACGGTAGGACGACTCACTATTGGTGTGTCGCCCTTCAGCCGGATGGTGCTCAGCTACCGCTGCTTCAAGGGTGGCGACCTTCCGGCGAAGTTCGTCGATCTCTGCAAGCAACTGCGCTTTGGTTTGTCTTCCCCCTCCCACCGTACCAAGTACCTCCCTATTTTACGTACGGAAGACGAACAAGCGACCCGCCGGTATTTCTAGCGTACGACGTCGATTGATGACACTTTCTTGGGAGTAGTCTTCAAGACGATGCACGGGGATTGAGAATTCGTTGGGCAGATGAGGTTTGACTCCCTTCGGTTTGCATATACTTTTTACCGGTCTTCGTTGTTGTCTCAGTCACCCCGCTCAGGGAACACTCTACAGT
>JAYVFX010000964.1:0-3906 GCA_043772795.1 Deltaproteobacteria bacterium | reverse complement strand
GCACGAAAGAATCGCTCTAGCGATGGAGGGGAAACATGGCTGCGACTGAGCAACGCCCCGTGCAAGAAGAAGCAGAATCAATTTGGATCAAATGCGCTTCGTGTCAGGAAATTCTTTTTCGTAAAGAAGTTGAGCGTCGCCTTTTTGTCTGCCCCAAATGCAATGCGCATTTGCGTTTGACCGTCGAGCAACGACTCTTGACCATTGTTGATCGCGGCTCATTTACTGAACACGATGCGACTTTGTTCTCGAACGATCCGCTCCACTTTGCTGATCGCAGACCATATGCTGAGCGGCTTGCTACTACTCGCGCCAAGACCGGACGACAAGAAGCCGTGGTGTGCGGTGTTGCCGCGATTCATGGGCGCGCTGTGGCGCTGGGGATTTTCGATTTTGCTTTTCTTGGCGGGAGTATGGGGGCCGTTGTCGGAGAACGCTTGACGCGTATTGTCGAGCATGCCATCCGCGAACGTTTGCCGGTCATCTTCTTTACTGCCTCAGGTGGCGCACGCATGCAGGAGGGGGTACTTTCGCTCATGCAGATGGCGAAAGTGAATATGGTGTTGGGTCGGTTACGTGAACAAGGGCTACCCTATATATCGGTGATGACCGATCCTACAACTGGCGGAGTTGCGGCATCCTTGAGCATGATCGGGGATGTGAACATTGCTGAACCGCAAGCCCTGATTGGGTTCGCAGGGCCGCGTGTTATTGAACAGACTATCCGCGAGAAATTGCCTCCAGGATTTCAACGGGCTGAGTTTTTGCTCGATCATGGGATGATTGACATGGTAGTCGAGCGCGCTGATCTTCGGCGCACTTTGCACCAAGTATTAGAGCTCTTGTGTGACGAAAACAAAATTAAGAGTTAAGAGTGAAGAGTTAAAAATTCAAAGAAATTCCTTTTCTTCAGGACTCTTTTCTTATCATTATTCCATTCTCCATTGTTCCTATGTTGACCTATCAGCAAACCCTAGATCATGTGTATCGACTTGAAGTCGAGCGCATGGATCTTAAACTCGAACGTGTAGCAGAAGCACTACGCTGCTGCGGCTCTCCGCACCTTCGTTTCCCAACGATTCATGTTGCAGGAACAAATGGTAAGGGGTCAACCGCGACGTTCTTACACGCGATGTTGAGTGCTGCAGGCTACCGTGTCGGCCTTTTTACGTCTCCACACTTGATTGATTTTTGTGAACGTATCCGCCTCGGTTTCACGTGGATTACGGAACAAGAAGTGATCGACGGAGTTGCGGCAATCCGTACGGCGATCGAGCCTGCGAGTATCAATCTTACCCCCTTCGAGCTGATGACTGTACTCGCCTTTCGGGCATTTGCTCAGGCTGGTGTCGATATTGCGGTTGTCGAGGTCGGTCTTGGCGGGCGGCTCGATGCGACGAACGTATTGACGCCGCTTGTCGCTGCGATCACGAGTATTGGTCTCGACCACCAAGCGTATCTTGGTAGCACGATCGCTGAGATTGCGCGTGAGAAGGGCGGAATCATCAAACCCAGTGTGCCAACTGTCATCGGGGGTGTCGACGACGAAAGTCGGCAAGTACTTTGTTCGCTTGCGCAAGACCGCAAAAGTCCAACTTATCTTTTGGGGCAAGATTTTAGGATACAAGATTGGGACAACGGGCACGTACACTATCATGGTCTTCGCTGGCAACTCCGAGACCTGCAGCTTGGACTCTGCGGTCGCTTTCAGCACACCAACGCAGCAATAGCGCTTGCGGCGCTGGAATGCGTGCAACACGCTTTTCCTATTACTGAAGTGCACGTGCGTCGCGGTTTGCAAACCGCACGATGGCCTGGGCGACTTGATGTCGTTTCCCAACAGCCGCTTGTAATTTTAGACGGGGCGCACAATCCTCACGCGATGCAAACGCTGGTTGCGGAACTTCCAACAATCCTACAAGGTAGGAAGGTGAAGTTGCTCTTTGCGGTGATGCGAGATAAAGACTGGCGGACAATGATTCCACTTTTGGCCCCACTTGTGTCCGAGGTGGTTGTGACCCGTGTCCAACAACCTCGTGCTGAAGATCCAGCCGCCTTGCAGGCTGCCTTTACGCCGTTCTGCCCAGTGCGCATCATGAACGATGCGCAAGTTGCATGTCGTCAACTATTGGCAACAACAACGTCAGAAGAGGCGCTGCTCATAGCTGGTTCACTCTTTCTTGTTGGCGAGGTCTATCCAGTGTTTTCGCCAACCGTGATGCAACTTTTCCCCGGACAAGAGCGAGGGCAGACGGCGTGAGACAATGGTGGCGTGTTGTGGTGGTGTTGGGTTTGTGTCTGGTGATCTCTCCCCTCTGGGCGCAAGAGCAGAGCGCTGAACTGGAAGAGCCTGTCCAGGTCAAGGGGAATACGCTGACCTACGAGCAGCAGGGAAACGTGGCGACGGCAACGGGTGATGTGGTTGTGACCAAAGGCGCGACCACACTCTCGGCTGATACGGTTACGGTCAACCGCGATACCAACGAAATGACGGCGCGTGGGAATGTGACGCTCCAAGATGAACGGGGAAATATCAAAGCCGATGCCATGCGCCTCGAAATGGAGAACGAAACTGGAGATATTACCAATGGTACTGTGACCTTGCCGCGGCAGCAGTATGTACTTACTGGAAAAAGTTTACAGAAGTCGTACGGACAAACGTATCACATCGAGAATGGGACATTTACTACCTGCCAGTGTGAGAATTTTGCCAAAGCAGATTGGAGTATCGGTGGGAAAACGATCGACGTGAATCTGCGTGGGCGCGGGACTGTTCGTCATGGCACGTTTCGGGTACGCGATATCCCGCTGCTGTATTTGCCTTATGGGACCGTTCCTGTGACGACAGAGCGTGAGAGTGGTCTGCTTTTTCCCTACTATGGATTTTCCAGCAAACGCGGCTTTGTTTGGCAGCAGCCGTTCTATTGGGCGCTCAGTAAGAGTTATGACGCCACGGTGACGACTGATGTGGAAACAAGTGCACGGCTAGGGGCGTGGGGAGAATTTCGTTACGCGCCCAATGAGCGTACCGAAGGGTTGTTGTCAGCCTCGTACTTCAACGAGCAGATTCGCGGCCCGGCGACGACGACCTCGCCCATCAACCGTTGGAGTGTGACCGGCGTTCACCGCCAGTTGCTACCGGACAACTGGCGTTTATATAGTGACTTTTTCTTTGTCAGTGACGACACGTTCTTACGCGAAATCAGTCATCGCGCGCTCAACCTGAAATCGGCGCTCGAAATTGACGATTGGGATTTGCGCACCCGGCGCTTTACCGACTCTCGCGTTGGTGGAGTCAAAACCTGGGATCATGCGTTGTTCCGCAGCGAGGCGGCATATTATCAGGATCTGCGACAGGACCAGGATTATGCGTTCCAGGTACTTCCACGCTTGCAGTTCCAGGGACAACGTCGCATGTGGAACGACCGGGTAGACGTCGGACTTGGTGTCGATGGGGCGAACTTTTATCGCAATCGTGGGTACAACGGGCAACGACTCGACCTTGCGCCGTGGGCATCCGTTCCTTTTCAGTTGGGCAAGTATTTCTTCGGTTCGCTGAAAGTCACTGGACGTGAGACGGCCTACCATATGAACTCAGAGGCGCCAGGACTGCTTGCGTTGCCTGAATCCGGACGTTTCCATGGGGACCGTACGCGCGAAACTGTCCAGTTCCAGGCTGAACTTGGGACGCGGCTATCGCGGGTCTTCAATCTCCATTGGGGACGTCTCCGTCAGATTCAACACATCCTAGAACCGCGCGTGAATTATTTTTATACTCCCTTTGTCGATCAGCTTGATCTCCCGTTGTATGATTCTCTGGATCGGCTCAATAAGCGTAATCTCTTTGTGTACGGAATAGATAATTACGTCATGGGAAAATTTGCGACTTCTGCGGCAGGAGAAGCC
>JAYVFX010000963.1:0-2087 GCA_043772795.1 Deltaproteobacteria bacterium | reverse complement strand
TTATGGACCAGGATATCCGCCCAGGCCACCAGATGCAGCAACGTATCTTTCTCGCGACCAAAGTCACACGTGCAGCCACGTTTGTTGGTATTCAGGTAGAGAAACAATCCGCTTTGTTCAGGATCAACAACGTCCTTGGGAAAAGGGCCACGCCGCCGGGCCTGATCGCCGGTGGGTTCTTCCACTTTGATGACATCAGCCCCAAGATCGGCCATGATCTTGGTCGCATAGGATGCTGACACCAGGTTCCCCAATTCCAAGACTTTCACACCTTCCAGTCCTTGCATGGACATATTCCCTCCACAGTGCATCTTATCGTCTTTGGGCTATACAGAACTCCTCGTCACACCACAATGAGACCGGGAACATTGGACACAGCGTCTTACCTCACGCTTGCAAGCACAAAAGAAAAGGGCATACCGGAGTGAGCGGTAAGGACACCCACACAGAGGACTACGCGAGCGCGAAGCCATGGAGAGAGGCAATGTTTAACTCTGATGAGGAGCGAGGTAGTCGCACCCCACCAGCGGTGCTCCATGCCCCAGAGAAGAACCGCCACGGGCGTGTCACGGCAAGTGTTGGATCGTGAGTTGCCCCCCCACGAAGCGATCACGCAACGTTTCGGCGATCAGTTTGCGATGACACTGCGCATACTCACCACACGCACACAGCAGGCAACAGACCTCACCGTCGCGCTGCACGAGTTGCTGGAGGAGTTGAAGCCCACGATTTACCGGCCAACGTGCATCGGCCGAGGCCACATGACTCCGTAGGATAGCCATCGCAGGATCGTGTTTCTGCGGGTTGCCCAATTCTCCAATCCAGTAGTAGCCGATCCCCGCGCTTTGTAGCTCGGCCTCTAGGCCGCTGCCATGAAGCTGTAGATTCCACGGTTTCGGTCCATAGTTGGAGATCGGCTGCAGATTCGAGGAACAGGGCGATTGCCGTACGTCGACCAGGGTCGTCACGCTCGCGGTGCGTAGCACCTGAATGAGTTGGACCATGCGCTGCGTGGTTGGCCAGTGACCGTAACCAACAGTATACAAAATCATGCAGTCCGTCCTTTCGTTTTTTCTGTCATTCATCAGTCTTTTCGTATCGCCAATCCCGTACCTTGCGCCCGAGCATTATCCACACCGTCTGTACCTTCGTCCACCACACGGGTTCTCGCGTGACCACGAAGGATTGCAGAGCCGCCAGCAAGTCGGTTTTCGACTGCTGCTCCGCAATGGTGCGTAAGATCCTATCGATCACGTGTGGCTCCAGCGGGAACGTCCGCACCACTTCATAAGTAAGACTGCGTCCAGACTCCAGATCATACCCGTCGACTTCGTGGATTAGGGCGTGCATGCGTCGCTGAATGATGCGCGGGAGTACGCCGGTATCCATTACAGGGCATTTTTCCATACACCAGACCTTTCACGCTAATGAAAACAGCGAGTGAAATCCGTCATTTCTGTTCGATTGAGGCTGTAAATGAGACGCGCGATGGGACCGACCCATCGCACGCATCGTCACCATCCACGGCGACGCTCCCGTTGCGCTTGCTCCAGGTACTTGATCGCCAGATCATAGGATACACCCATGCGATCGGTTTTTTTGCCCGTGAGCAGTCGCTCAAGTTCGTGCGACCGGGGAATGGGTGTGGACGCATACCCCGGTCTCGTCCCAGGGATCTCGGATGCACAACCCAGGGCCAGACTAAAGACTCCACTCACACTCACCAGAGCCAACCAAAACAATCGTGTTCTCATAACTCTCTCCCTTCTCACAGAAGGTAGTGGTGCGAACGCCGCCCAGTCGTCTGGTTTCGCAACACTACTACATGATCAAACAGTCAGTGAAAGGAGAATGGAGTATGCGATCTATCTGTGTAAAGCAGTGTCTAGCGATGATGGTGTGTGCGCTTGGCGTCATGATCCCCCAGGTGCTCTGGGCGCAGCAGGCAACGTTAGAAAACCCACGTCCAGATTCGGTGCAAAGTGGTGTTGGCCTCGTGTCTGGTTGGAAATGCGCAGCCGGCAAGATTCTGGTGCGGTTCGACGAACGGTATGACGTGGAAGCCGCCTACGGTACGGCACGGGGTG